>JAFVOR010000050.1 GCA_017505725.1 Alistipes sp. | reverse complement strand
GTTGCTACCTCGCTTCACAGCCTCCGCCATCCAATACTCTTGCCCGGCACACTTGCCCCAATCGTAGTTCTTGCCATCGAGCGTAAGGTAACACTCGGCACGACGATGGAACGGAAATATATCGCAGTTGGGCGACTCCAATGTGCCACCACCAAGGTTCACGCGCCAAGCCGAAAGTCCTGCGCCCTTGGGGTTGCCACTCTCGTCGTACTCCTGCGAAAAGAGCCAGTCGGCAATCTTCTGCTTCGAGGTTTCGCTCCAATACTTACCCACGAAGTCACCACTCCACGCATCGGCCGCAGCCCAATACTCGATTGTCTGATGCTTTTCGGCTGGGTTTATGGTGACCTTCAACTGCTGTGCCTCGGCAATAAAGATTGCCGCTAAGAGAGCGAGTAATAGAACAAATCTCTTCATATTATTATTGGTTTGCAAATTGTTTCAACTGCGCTATCTCTTGCGCCCAAATATCCTCGTTAGGAGTTTCGAGAGTCAGCGGAATCTCCTCGAAGAGAGGCGACTCGGCAATAAAGCGGAAGCAGTCCCAGCCGATAAAGCCCTCGCCCAACGAGGCGTGACGGTCGACGTGCGAGCCGAGTGGCTTGAGTGCATCGTTGAGATGCATACCGCGCAGATATTTCATACCGATAATGCCATCCACCTGTGCGAAGGTCTTCTCGCAAGCCTCCCTACTCGAGAGGTCGTAGCCCGCAGCAAAGGTGTGACAGGTGTCGATGCAGAAGCCAACACGCGACTTATCCTCCACCTTGTCGATGATGTGTGCGATATGCTCCCACGCAAAGCCAAGGTTCGAGCCTTGTCCTGCGGTATTCTCGATAACGGCAGTTACACCCTGCGTGCGATCAAGAGCCATATTTATCGACTCGGCAATGCGGTCAAGCGACATCAGCGAGGTGATCTTGCCGAGGTGGCTGCCCGGGTGGAAGTTCAAGCGATCCAAGCCGAGCAATTCGCATCGCTTCATCTCCTCGAAGAATGATTCGCGCGACTTCTCCAACCCCTCACGCTCGGGGTGTCCGAGGTTGATGAGGTATGAGTCGTGCGGCAGAATCTGCTTGGCAGCGTAACCACACTCCGCGCACGCCGCCTTGAAACGCTCGCACTGCTCCTCCGAGAGAGGCGGCGCAATCCACTGACGCTGATTCTTCGTAAAGAGCGCAAAGGCTGTAGCACCTATCGCCTTGGCGTTGTGCGGAGCATTCTCCACACCTCCCGCTGCACTTACGTGTGCACCAAAGTATTTCATAAATTAAAAATTAAAAATTAAGAATTAAAAATTAAAATTCCTAATACTCATATCTGCTCAGTGACAAATCCGCAACCGACGCTGCGAAGCGAGGTAGCGAAAGCGGAGCATAGTAAGCCTATGTGAGCATTTCAGCGTCCGACGCACTCGTGCAAAAAGAACTCATCAGAACTTCCTGCTGCAAAAATCGTCGATGATGAGACTATTTTTGTGCGAAGCAAGGGAGCGGAAGCGGAGCATACTCAAGGGTATGTGAGCATTCCGCTATCCGCAGATTCGTGCAAAAAGAGCTCATCAGAACGATTTTTAGACCAGACCCTCAACACTACCATCCTCCGCCAAGTAGATATTCATAGCTTGAGGAGTCTTGCTGAGGCCAGGCATACGCATAATGTCGCCTGCGAGGACTACGATAAAGCCACTACCTGCGTTGAGCTCGATATCCTTGATGGTGAGGGTGAAGCCTTCGACGCTACCATAGAGCTTGGCATCGCCGCTGAAAGAGAACTGTGTCTTGGCGATGCAGACAGGGAGTTTGTTCATACCCCACTTCTCGAGCAGAGCAATCTCCTTCTGTGCCTTGAGGCTGAACTCCACAGAGCCGGCACCATAGATCTTCTTGGCAACCTTCTCGATCTTGGTCTTGATGCTATCCTCGAGGTCGTAGGTATAGTTGAGCGGAGCAGAAGGCTGATTCTCGATAAGCTCGACTGCAGCCTCGGCGAGTTCTACTGCTCCTGCACTACCCTCCATATAAGCGTTGTTGATTACGCAACGAACACCCTTCTCGGCGCAGTGCTCCATAACCATAGCAATCTCATCGTTGGTGTCGCTTGCAAAGCGGTTGAAGCATACCAAGACCGTCTGACCGAACTTCTGCAAGTTGGCGATATGGCGGTCGAGGTTTGCGAAGCCCCTCTTCAAGCCCTCGGCATTTGGCAACTTAATCTCCTTCTCGTCTACGCCACCGTGCATCTTGAGTGCGAGAGTCGAAGCAACCAAGACGGTCAGGTCAGGCTTGAGGCCTGCCTGACGGCACTTGATGTCGAAGAACTTCTCGGCACCGAGATCGGCACCAAAGCCTGCCTCGGTAACAGTGTAGTCCGACCACGACATAGCCATACGGGTTGCGATAACGGAGTTACATCCGTGTGCGATATTTGCGAATGGACCACCGTGAACAATCACAGGGTGGTGCTCGGTTGTCTGAACAAGATTTGGATGGATGGCATCTTTCAAGAGAGCGACAATTGAGCCTGTCACGCCGAGGTCCTCAACAGTGAATGGGGTGTCGTCATAGCGCACACCAAGCACGATGCGACCGATGCGAGCATAGAGGTCGTCGATATTGCGAGCAAGGCACAAAATTGCCATAATCTCCGATGCCGGAGTGATGTCAAAGCCTGTCTCGGTAGGTATTCCGTTGACCGAGCCGCCAAGACCCGACACGATGAAGCGCAACGAGCGGTCGTTGATATCGAGCACACGACGCCACATCACCTTCTTCAAGCCCACCTGCTTCGAACGGTTGTGGTAGAGGTAGTTGTCGAGCAGAGCGGCAATAAGGTTGTTTGCCGAGGTGATAGCGTGGAAGTCGCCTGTGAAGTGGAGGTTGATATCCTCGGAAGGCAACACCTGGGTGTAGCCACCACCTGTAGCACCGCCCTTCATACCGAAGCAAGGGCCCAACGATGGCTCACGCAGAGCGATGATGGCACGCTTGCCGATGCGGTTGAGTCCCATACCGAGACCTATGCTGACGGTAGTCTTACCCACACCCGCCTTAGTAGCGGTGATAGCGGTCACAAGGATGAGGTGGCTCTTGCACACCTTCTTGTCGTCAATGAGCTGGTAAGGGATCTTTGCGATGTGCTTGCCATAGTGATACAACTCCTCTTGAGGGAAGCCCACCTCGGCGGCAATCTCGCTGATGTTCTTCAATTTGATTGAGCGTGCAATTTCGATGTCAGATTTCATAATATATTTATTTTAACTTGAATTGATTCGATTTTTACAAAAATACTCTACAAATATATAAAATTTATTCTATATTTGTATATTCAAACGAGCATTAAACAATAAATTATAGAATTATGAAGAGATTTTTTACACTTTTTATTCTTTCGACTCTTGCTTATGCGGGTGTAGCCAATGCTCAGGCAACCGTTGAGTCGGCAACTCCAAAGGAGCAGGTCGCTTTCGCCAACGAGGTTAAGACCGAGAAGGATGCCCCAGCATACAAGAGCGAGGCACAGATCAAGGCCGAGAAGGCTGCCATCCGCAAGGAGCGCAACACCATCGAATTCAACGCCACACTCAATGGTTCGTTGGCACACTTCAACGACAAGTGGCTCTCGGTGAATGGTAACACCAACTCGCTCACCGGTATCGGCAACATCCTCTTCACCCACACCTACACCAAGGATAAGTTCACCATCGGCACCAAGGTGACAGGCAAGTTGGGCTATGCCTACAACTTCACCAACGAAGAGAGCAGCAGCACAATTTCAAAGAGTCAGGACGAGTGGTTTATCCAGACCTCCCCGGCATATGTCATCTCGAAGAGCTGGAATGTGGGAGGTACACTCTCGATGCGTTCGCAGTTTGCGAATGGTTGGGACAGCACCGACAAAACATCTCGAAAGCTCACCAGCACAGGATTTGCTCCGGCATACCTCATCGCTTCGGTTGGCGTGACCTATGTTTGCCAGAACAAAAAGTTCCCTATCAAGATCAACATCGCGCCACTCTCAATGAATGCCATCTATGTTACAAGCGAGACCGTTCGTTCGTTCTACTATGGTGTTGCAGACAATGGTCTTGCTCCTTTACGCGATATCTATCCGACTTATGCCGATTACGAGGCTGCAAAAGCAAGCAACACACTCGACAAATCGATGAACAACCTCTACAACAAACCATTTGTATATGGTTTGACACTCCACAACTACAACCAGCGTTATGAGGGTGGTTCATCGATTCAAATCGACTTCGACAAGACATTTGGCAAGAAGGGTATCTTCCGCTACCGCACTACACTCTACTCGTTCTATGGTTGGATCAACCAGGTTGCACAGCAGAATGCGAGCCGTAAGACCGGTATTGAGTACGATAGCATCGCCCCTACCGTTCGTTGGGAGAACACCATCGACATCAAGGCTACCAAGTACTTCTCGACACAGTTCTACTTCCAGCTCTACTACAACAAGGCGCAGAACGCAAAAGTGCAGACCCAGACCGTTCTTGGCGTAGGTCTTGCATATACCTTCAAGAACAAATAGCAGCAGATGAGCCGAGGCACAAAGCGCATACTTGCGATATCGACTATCGCACTCATCTTTCTCGTAGGTTGGCTCGTGGGTAATCACCACGGGCAGCAACTTACGGGCAATCAGATACGCCTTTACCTCAGCGGTCCGAATGGCAGCGACAAACTCACTCGTGTGCTGACTATGATCGAGCACGAGTATGTCGACTCCATCTCGCGCGACTCTCTCACCGAGCTGGCCATTCCCGCCATACTCCACAAACTCGACCCACACTCGGTATACCTCCCACCCAAGGAGTTCGAGGAGGCTGAGGAGCCACTCAAGGGTGAGTTCGATGGCATTGGCGTGGTATTCAATATGGCTACCGACACGGTTATTGTGCTGAATGTCATTCCATCGGGCCCAAGCCGCAAGGCGGGTGTACAGGGCGGCGACCGCATCATCAAGGTCAACGACACACTCATCGCAGGTCAGAAGATGTCGCAGATAGCGGTGATGAAGCGTCTGCGTGGCCCTCGTGGCACCAATGTCAAACTATCCATCGAGCGCAAGGGCATCGACGACCTGGTCGACATCGTGGTGACACGCGATGCCATACCATTGCACAGCGTCGAGGCGGCACTGATGCTCACCGACAAGGTGGGATTCATCAAACTCTCGCAATTTGCCCGCACCTCCTATGCCGAGATTCGCAAGGCTCTCGCCTCGCTTCGCAAGCAGGGTATGGAGGGGCTGATATTCGACCTGCGTGGCAACTCGGGCGGATTCCTCGATCAGGCGATACTCATCGCCAACGAGTTCCTACCTGCCAACTCGCTAATCGTCTATACGGAGGATCGCAACGGAAAGCAACTTCGCCAATTCAGTGATGGTCGCGGCGGCTCGACAGACCTCAAGGTGGCAGTCTTGATTGATGAGGCAAGCGCCTCGTCGAGCGAGATTCTGGCGGGCGCACTACAGGATAACGACCGAGGCACAATCATAGGCAGACGCTCGTTTGGTAAGGGTTTGGTGCAGTCGCAGACAGAGTTCCACGATGGCTCGGCACTCCGACTCACGGTGGCTCGTTACTACACACCTACGGGACGCTCCATACAGAAGCCATACACCGCAGGTGATGGCGAGAGCTATGAGCACGACCTTGTAGAGCGCTTCAAACGCAACGAGTTCTTCTCGGCAGACAGCATTCACTTTGCCGACTCGCTTCGCTTCACCACGCAAAAGGGCAAGGTGGTATATGGCGGAGGTGGTATTATGCCCGACATCTTCGTGCCACTCGACACACTCAATGTGACAAAGTACTTCTCGGAGGTTACCGGTCGCAACATCCTCTACCGCTACACCATCGACTACTCCGACCGCCACCGCAAGGCGCTGGAGGGGGCAAAGAGTGTAACCGAGTTGAAGGCTCTGCTCGAAGGTGACAAGCAGTTGTTCAACGACTTTGTACAATATGCCGAGAAGCAGGGCGTGAAACCGAATTGGAGCGAGATTAACAAGTCGCGCCACATTATGGAGGCACAACTCCGCGCCTACATCTCGCGCAACTCCGACCTCGAAGATAACGCCTTCTACTACTTTATCTACCCTATCGACAAGACGGTACTCCGAGCGATAGAGGAACTGAACAAATAGTTAATAACGGAGAGTTGAGAGTTGGCGCAAGTTTTAATAAGGGCTAGTAAGGGCTATTAAGGGCTATTAAGGGTCTGCGCCTTCTTTACTAGCCGTTACTAGCCCTTAATAACCCTTAATTTGGTCTGCGCCGTAACAAGGCTTGGAGAACGGAAAACAAAAAGCAGAAAAGACGAGAATCCTCGTCTTTTCTGCTTTTAGCCATTGGTACCCCTAGTATGCCGGGGATCGTTTTCGATACCTGTGTTTGAGCAGAGCGTTTAATCGCGGTATGGTTTCCTCTCTTTCAGCCGGGTATCGTTTTCGATACCCGTAAGGGTGTGGAGCACTCCTCTTGTAAGCTGGGTATCGTTTTCGATACCTGTGGGTGTAGCGGAGTAGTTTTAACAAACAGCCAATGACCATTGGCCATTGGCTTTCTTTGTAGAGAGATTAGGGAGTTTAAGGATTTCATACTCTAAATTCTTTACTACCACCGCCACCCAACAAAATCGTAAATGATTTTCCATCTCTTGTCAGAGGTTGTAAGCTTTCCACAACTTCAAATTGGAATTTAAGCAGATGGTTGCAAGGCAAACAAGAAACCGAGTCCGCAGCATACTAAGCGTATGTGAGGAACTCGGTTATCGAAGTTTAACGCAGCAAACGCTGCTTAAAAACAATTTCAATTTCTTGTCAGAAGTCGTGAGATGTGGTGCATCGCAAAAGAAACATCGCTGGGATAGTACAAAGCGTACAGCCCGAAGGTGTTTACTTTTAGAGATGTGCCGCAGATTGCGGCTTATCACAAGAAATTACTTCTTTGCGCGACACGACTTCTTAGCCGCCAGAGCCTTCTCCACCTCAATCTGGAAGTCGGACAACACATTCATATAGTTGATGAATGCCTCGTATGCCGAGCCATAAGGGTTGAAGTAGGAGTGAACATCTCCGTCAGAAAGCCACTTGGTAGCCATATAGTAGAAGTGATCCGAGGTCTGCATAAAGTTCCACACATACTCGAAATCCTTGTTCTTCAAGGCGCGAACCTTATCCTTCATAGCATAGAGCTTCGAGAAGGCCTCGTTCTGCAAGTCGTTGCCCAACCAAGCGGTGATATCACGCTCCTCGTCTGCCCACGACATAACGTGAGGACAGTGGAGAACTGCTACAGGCTGATGCTCGGCTGCGGTCTCCGATACGGTAGCGAACTTCAAGTCGCCACGCTTGAGGATAGCCTCAGGAAGGCTCTTCATAAAGTCAAAGATACCGGTCGATGCCTTCTGGTGCTCACCGAAGGTCTCATAGTCCATAAAGAGGTTGATAACCTCACCCTCCGACTCCGAAAGCCAAGCGGCATACTTGTCGGCTGTGAGCGGATACTCATCCCAACCCTGATTCGAGAAGCGGAATGCGATATCGTCCGAGAGCTTGTAGTTGCGGAGCAAAACACGAAGGCTCTGATCTGCAGCACCTGCATATACAAAGTCAGGCGACTTCCATCCAAGGATATGCTTTGCACCCTCTGCCAACATAGTCTTGAAGCCGAGCTCGCCTACAGCCTCGCCAATCTCGTCCGAGTAGATAAGCTCGGTATTGCGGAATGCCTTTGGCTTAACACCAAACTCCTGCTTGAGCATTGCGGTGTGCTTCTTGACCTGATCCTTGAAATCCTCCTTCGACGAGAGGGCAGCCAACGAGTGCGAGTAGGTCTCTGCCAAGAGCTCTACGCAGCCTGTGTCAACCAAAGCGCGGAACGAATCGAGCACCTCAGGAGCGTAGGCCTTGAACTGCTCTACAACCGAGCCTGTGAGCGAGAATGTCACACGGAATGCGCCCTTGTTCTCCTTGATAAGTTTCAACAGGAGCGCGTTCATTGGCAAGTAGCACTCGCGTGCAATCTTGAGCATAATCGCACGATTGGTCAAATCGTCAAGGTAGTTGTGATCCTTGCCGATGTGGAAAAAGCGGTAGGTCTTCAATCGCCAAGGTTGATGTACCTGAAAATATAAACAAACTGTTTTCATATTGTTTTGTGTTTTTTGTTTTTCGTTTTAGGTTATTTCATCGATGCAATAGCATCCTCGTAGACCTGCTTAACCTTCTTGGCAGCATCGTTCCACTTGAGGTTGGTAACCTCCTCCAAGCCCTTCTGTGCGAACATCTTCGCAAGAGCCGGATAGGTAATCAAGCCATAGATGGCATCTGCCATAGCATCAACATCCCAATAGTCTACCTTGACAGCGTAGTCCAACACCTCTGCCACACCCGACTGCTTCGAGATGATCGAAGGGACATTGGCACGCATCGCCTCCAGAGGCGAGATACCGAATGGCTCCGATACCGATGGCATAATGTAGACATCCGACAACTGGAACATCTTGTGAACATCGTCACCCTTCAAGAAGCCTGTGAAGTGGAAGCGATCGGCAATACCGAGTCGTGCAACACGACGAATCACGTGGTTCATCATATCACCCGAACCAGCCATCACAAAGCGCACATTAGGCACACGCTTGAGCACCTTGGCAGCAGCCTCAACGAAGTAGTCAGGACCCTTCTGGAAGGTGATACGACCGAGGAAGGTGACAATCTTGTCGGTAACACCGCGCTCCGGAAGCTCGGTCTCCTTCTCGGCAAAGCGTACCGCATTGTGAACGGTAACGACACGCTCGGCAGGAATGCCATACTTCTCGATTACGATGTTGCGAGTGAGGTTCGATACCGCAATCACACGATCGGCAGCAGCCATACCGGTGCGCTCAATCTCGTAGACACGAGTATCGATATTGTCGCTCGACGAACGGTCGAACGATGTAGCGTGCATATGCACTACGAGTGGCTTGCCCGAGACACGCTTTGCAGCAATACCTGCATAGTAGGTGAGCCAGTCGTGTGCGTGAATCACATCGAACTGTCCCTCCAGATCCTTGGCAATCTGTGCTGCCACGATAGCGTAGCGAGCAACCTCCTCCATAATGTTTGCACCATACTTACCCGAGAAGGTGTATCGCTGGCTCCACAAGTCGCTGGTCTCCCAACGCTTCTCGCCGGTCTTTACAAACTCATCGTGGTAGGTCTCATAATCCTCGGGCGAGAGATAAGGCACGAGGTTCGAGTCGACGTGGATAAATGACATCTTGTCGATAATATCGGCACAATCGGAGCTGACTTTGCCAAATACGGTCTCAACATCGCTCGCATTCACTACGCGGATGAAGCGCTCATCCTCATCGCCCGAAGCGCGAGGCATAACGAATGTAACATCTACATCGTTACGAGCCAATCCGCGAGTCATTCCGTAACAGGCTGTACCGAGTCCACCGGCAATGTGCGGAGGAAACTCCCAGCCAAACATTAATACCCTCATCTTTATCTATATTTTATTTCTTAACACACTTTTTTGTTGCGCACTTTGATGCACGCTTTGCCTTGGCCTTGTACTCCTCGATGAGTTGCTTGATGTAGAGCAAGCCACCCACGCTCCAAGCCTGCGATATAGCACCACGAGGTGCGAACGGAGGATTAGCGTCGTAGTACTCTGCCACCGAGCCGATGCAGTAGGTCTGGATATTCTCGTCGAATGCAGCCAACATCTCGTCAGCGTGCTCCAAGAAGCGAGCAGCGTCGAGACGCAATGCACACTCGATGTAGAACATCAATGGCCATACCCACACAGCTCCATTGGTTGCTGCTGCCTCCTGCTCGATAGGGTTCTGCTTGTAGGTCGACTCGAACAATGGGTTGCGAGGCGACAACGAGCGGAGTCCCACAGGGGTGAGCAGGTGCTGACGCACGGTACACCAAATATTCACCATCTGCTCCTCGTTGAGCATTGTGTAAGGCAAGCCGCAAGCGATAATCTGGTTGCAACGGATAAAGTCGTTCTTGCCACGCATATCTACGAAGTCTGCCAAGTAGCCCTCCTCGGTGAGGTAGAACATCTCGACAAACGACTGCTGAATCTGTGCAGGAAGAGCCTTCCACTCCTTCTCGAACGCCTTGTCGCCCATCTTCTTTGCCAAAGCCAACGCATAGGATACTGCGTTGTACCACAAGGCATTGATCTCTACGACATATCCCGCACGAGGAGTTACAGGCTGACCATTCATCACGCAGTCCATCCAGGTCAAGGCCACACCCTCACGAGCTGCCCAAATCAGACCATTGGTATGCATTGCCACGCAACCACCGAAGAAGCCTCGACGATAGGCTGTCAAGATGCTCTTCATTGCTGCGCCATACTTCTCCCAAACGGCCTGTGCACCGATATGCTTCTCCAAGTGCTGCAAGGTCCAGAAGAACCAGAGTGGAGCATCGGCCGAAACCTCTGCCGAAGCCGAGCCTGCAAAGTCACCATTGTGCATATCGGCAACCATAGTATCGAGCACATCCATACAATCCTCCTTGTAGCCCTGCTCCAATGTCAAGCCCGGCAACGAGATAAATGCCGAGCGACCAGCCTTGCCATACCAAGGGTAGCCCGAAATAACCTCGGTGCGGTTACCAGGACGACGGATGATAAACTGACGAGCCGAGTGGTGCAAGCAACTCAAGAAGTCGACCTTGTGGGTACGACGAGCCACAGAAGTCTCGTAAGCCTCGACGATAGCCTCGCCCGAAGGCAACTCATCAACCGAAGCCGAGAAGATGATGCTCTCGCCCTTCTTGATGGTCATCTCGAAGTATCCCGTGGTGAGCAGATCCTCGTAACCCTCGTAGCCACGCTCGAGCTCCTTCTGATACTCGAAATCGTAGTACCAATCGGGTGCCGGAATAAACTTGGCATCGCTCTTCGAGAGCTGCATATGCAACCAAGGAAAGCCATCATAGAGACGGCTCTTCACTCCGTTGACAACCGGGTAGGAGCGAACATTGGCATTCATATTCGCCTTCGACAACTCGTGCTTGTTACGGAATGCGAGGAATGGACGAAGACGCAATGTGGTCTCGGAGTGTGCATCCACAAGCGTGTAGCGAATCATCATCTGTGTACGCTTGTGAATCCAGAGAATCTCCTTGCGGAGAATCACTCCACCCACACGATAGGTGATAGTTGGACACGGAGTATACTCGAAATCGGTGATATACTTGTGTCCGCGAGGCTCGTAGACACCACGATAGCGGTGGAGAGCCAAGTTGAACGACTGGTCGTGCTGCACGATAGTCTCGTCGAGCGACGAGAGCAGCACATAGGCATTGTTGCTCGAATCAATCGGGGCAACAATAAGACCGTGGTACTTACGAGTGTTGCAACCCACGATGGTGGTACTCATATAACCGCCTCGACGGTCGGTAGCCAGCATCTCGCGCTGCAACGAGTACTCCAAGTTACCAAGTTCTCGTTTGTCAAATTTTAATCCCGGCATAATTATATTATTGAGAATTTTTACTCTTTGTTTTGTAAAGTTAATAAAAGTTTTGTCTAATTGTATCAATAAATCGATATTTTTTCAAAAATAGACCAAAATTATTGCAATTTTCAACAAAAACTAACAATCCGCAACCTTTATTAACTGTTTTGGGGCAGGAGGCGGTTAGGGTAATTAGGGTCGTTAGGGGCGTTAAGGGCGTTAAGGCTTTAACTTCAAAGCGACACAACTGGCACGACAACTAATACGACAGCTAATACGACAACTAATACAACACCCACAAAACCGCTTTTAGAGGAACCGCTTTATATCAAGACCCCTTTGAGGTTGTATGTTGGAGCTATTTTTTCGCCAAGCAAGGCGGCAAATCCACTCCATCATCTAAAACTGCTTTTAGAGGAACCGCTTTATATCAAGGCCCCATTGAGGTTGTATGTTGGAGCTATTTTTTCGCGTTGCGCTGTGGCTGAACGCGCAGCATAGTAGACCTATGTGAGCAACTCAACATCCGAAGCGTAACGAAGAAACTGCCCTATAAGACCTCTAGGAGTCTGCGCAAATCTGTTTGCGAAATTATTTAATTTCAATTTTGTAGTTATTTTCTCTTGACTATCGAGGCGCATAGCGAGTGCTATGTAACGAGATAGCCAAGAGAAAAGACCACAAAAGTGTATTAAAGAACGATGCAAACAGGTTTAAGCAGTCTCCTTAAGCCCATTTGACGAGCGCAAAGTCCATACGATACGGCAACTTCTCGTTCTTTGGATAGACACGCAAAGCGATATCGAATGCACCTGTGCGGTTTGGAGCAAAGTCGAGAGCATAGGTTGCTACATTGCCCTCGGTATTGACGAGTGACAACTGCTCGGTGAGCAATACATCAGGTGCCTGCTGGCCTACCATCTGCTTCGCAACAACGATCTCTACGCCAATCTCCTCAGGCGAGAGGGTTGCAACATCGAGCTTAACCTCGAAGTGGTACTTCTCGCCGAGTACCATCGACTCCTTATCTACGCGCACACGCTGCGACTCGAGGACACGAACATTATCCCACGCTGCCGACACACGACGCTTCCAAGCTGCAATCTCGCGTGCGAGGAGGTAGTTGTTCGATACCATCTCCTTCTTGCGAGCAGCCAACTTGTTGTAGAAGCGCTCCTCGTAGTCGATGAGCATACGGTTGGTTGTGAAGTTCGATGCGATATCTGAGATACACTTCTTGACCGAAGCTACCCAATCGGTAGGGATACCCTTCTCGTTGCGAGCATAGTACTTAGGCACGATCTGCTCCTCGATAGTGGTGTAGATCATCTCGGCATCGAGCTCATCCTGGTGGCCCTGATCGGCGAAGGTACGCTCCATAGGGAGTGCCCAACCGGCATTCTCCTTGTAGCCCTCAACCCACCATCCGTCGAGCACCGAGAACTGCATAACACCATTCATCACACACTTCTCGCCCGAAGTGCCCGAAGCCTCGAGTGGACGAGTTGGGGTATTCAACCATACATCGACACCCTGAACCATACGACGAGCCAACTCCATATCGTAGTTCTGCAAGAAGATAATCTTACCTACGAACTCCGGCATCAACGACACCTCAACGATGCGCTTGATGAGATCCTGACCCGGCTTATCTGCCGGGTGAGCCTTACCTGCAAAGATAAACTGAACAGGACGCTCCTTGTTGTTTACAATCTTTGACAGACGCTCCAAGTTCGAGAAGAGGAGGTATGCACGCTTGTAGGTTGCGAAACGACGCGCGAAACCGATGGTGAGAACCTCAGGCTTGATGCGGTCTGCCACCTGTACCATCTGGCTTGGACGGTCGAAGCGAACCTGTGTAGGGTCGGTATAGCGACGCTTGATGGTCTTGATGAGTCGTTGTTTGAGGAACATACGCTCGTTCCACAACTCCTCGTCAGGAATGTTGTGCACCTTCTGCCACTCAGGAATGTTGTAGGTGTGTCCCTCGAAGCCGCAAGGGAAGTAACGCGAGTAGAGGCGACGCATATTCGATGCGGTCCAAGTTGGGAAGTGAACACCATTGGTTACATAGCCGATGTGCGACTCCTTCTTGAAGTAGCCAGGCCACATATTGCCGAGGAGATCCTTCGACACCTCACCGTGCAACCACGATACACCATTGACCTCCTGCGAGAGGTTGCAAGCGAGTACCGACATCGAGAAACGCTCATTAGGATCGTTAGGGTTGACCTTACCGAGGTTGATATACTGATCCCAAGTGATGCTGAGTGCATCTGGGTAGTGCGACATATACTGACGAATCATCGACTCAGGGAATGCGTCGTGACCTGCAGGTACAGGGGTATGGGTTGTGAAGAGCGACGACGAGCGTACAACCTCCAAAGCCTCCGAGAATGAGAGCTTCTTGCGCTGCATCAAGTTGCGAACACGCTCAACACCGATAAATGCTGCGTGACCCTCGTTGCAGTGGTAAACCTCCTGCTTGATACCCATCTTTGCGAGGGCGCGGATACCACCGACACCGAGCAATATCTCCTGCTTGAGGCGGTTCTCCCAATCACCACCATAGAGGTAGTGTGTCACCTGACGATCCTCCTCGAGGTTAGCCTCGTAGTCAGCATCGAGCAAGTACAACGGAGTACGACCTACCTGGCAGCACCATACGCGTGCGCTCAAGGTACGACCCGGAAGAGCCACCTGGGTAGTTACCCACGAGCCATCCTCCTCACGAACAGGCACGATTGGCAACTTGAAAAAGTTCTGTGCCTCGTAGGTAGCCTCCTGAGCACCCTGTGCCGAGAGACGCTGTGTGAAATATCCGTAGCGATAGAGAAGACCTACTGCAACCATTGGGGTATTGCGGTCAGAAGCCTCCTTGATGTAGTCACCGGCCAAGATACCGAGACCGCCCGAGTATATCTTCAACGAGTGGTGCAAACCATACTCCATCGAGAAGTAGGCAATCTTCGGAGCCTTCGGATTTGGCTTCTCGTTCATATACTCCTGGAACTGAGCATATACCGAATCCATCTTTGCGAGGAACTCTGCATCGTTCTCGAGCTCGGTCATACGCTCAATCGATATCTTATCGAGCAATGCGATAGGGTTGCGATCAACCTCTACCCACAACTCCTTGTCGATAGCCTCGAACAAGTCACGAGCACCGAGAGTCCAGCTCCACCACAAGTTGCGTGAGAGCTCCTCGAGTGGACGGAGGCGTGCAGGCAACGACTTCTCGACCATTACACGCTGCCAAGTTGGACGCTCAACAAAGAGCTGCTGACGCACGAAGTTGATCTGCTCGTACGAAGCACCGCCATCACCAAGCACTGCACGGTTGGTACGAGCAACACAGCTCTCGATAGCGATCTCGTACGCCTTGCGGTAGTATGCGAAGAGGTTATCCCAAAGTGCCACCTTCGACATCTCGAATGCAGCCTTGCGAACAGCCTTAACCTCCTTGTCCGAGAGGGCGAGGAAGCGAAGCACTGCGTCAGCCACCGATGCCACAGCCTCAGCAGTATTTGCATCGTTGCGCTCAACAACCACTACGCCGTTGTTCTTCTCCTGCTCTGCAGCCCAAACACCAAAACCTGCCAATGTGGTGGTGATGGTAGGGATCGAGAATGCTACCGACTCGAGTGGAGTGTAGCCCCAAGGCTCGTAGTACGAAGGGTAGATGGTCAAATCCATACCCACCAACAACTCGTAGTAGCTCTTGTTGAAGATACCATCGTTCTGGTTGAGATATGTTGGAACGATGATAACCTTAACCTTCGACTCAGCCTTGTCGAGCACCGAGCCATTGATAGCAGCAGCCATCTGATCCCAAGCCTGATACTCCAAGACGTGGGTCGAGTAGCGATACTGCGAAGCATCGATTGGCTGCGACTTATCCTGCAAGTGCGCCTGCAAGTCGTGGCGAGCACCGAGGTTTGCAGCAGGTACGGTGACATAAGCCAACACCTCACGATCGAGCTTGCCCGATACCTCGAGAGCCTTCAACGACTCGAAGAATACATCCAAGCCCTTGTTGTGGAACTCGTAGCGACCACTTGTACCGATGATGAATGGCTCCTTCTCGAACTTGTGCGAGAGACAAGCCTCAGCAACCTCAATCATAGCCTTGCGTGCCTCCTTGCGCTTTGCATCGTACTCCTTGCCTGTCCATACGAAGTCGTTCTCGAAACCGTTAGGGGTTACAACATCGACATCCTTGCCAAGCAAGTGGGTGCACTCGCGAGCTGTGATATCGCTCACCGAGAGAAAAGCATCGTGATTCTTGGCTCCCATCTTCTCGATAGAGTGCTTTGCCATCACATTGAACTGACGAGCCAAGTCGTCGGCATTGAACTGCTCCAAGTTGCCATAGAGCGGAAGGTTGTTGCCCGCAATGCAGCGACCCATAACAGTTGCGTGGGTGCTCATCACTGTGGCAATATATGGTGAGTTCTTGCGGAGGTAGAGACCACCCGAGCAGGTCATCCACTCGTGGAAGTGAGCCACAGCCTTCTCGGTGGTAGCGCAGAAGGCATCGACATACGACTCGATAACCTTACCTGCCAAGTGACCGAACAATACAGGCTCTACATAGTCCCACTGACCCGAGATAGAGTCAACCTTGTAGTCCTCCCACAACTCCTTCAAAATCTCATCCTTGTTTGCGAAGAGAGTGGTAAAGTCGATAAGGATTGCGATAGGGTTACCGCACACATTCCAACGACCAATACGAGCACGGATACCATCGTTGTAGAGCGACTGACGCCAGCTCTTCATCAACATCGGATCCTCCACAAACTCCGAAACCTCGCTATCCTGCGAGAAATCTGGGCCGATAGTGATATATCGCTCGCCCAACTCCTTTGTAACAGTCAGTGCCTTGGTAGCCAGCACAGTGTGGATACCGCCCACCTTGTTACATACCTCCCAGCTCACCTCAAAGAGGACATCTGGGGTCATCTTAATTTCACTCATAATTATCTGGTAATTTGTTGTTTTAATATCAAAATTTGGTGGCAAAGATAGTACTATTTGCCCATTTACCAAAGTATTTATTAAATTTTTTTAATAATTTATACCAATATATATAATAAAGCGCTTTACAACTCCATCAAAGCCTCTATTACCATATCCGACAAGAGCATATTTTCGGGCGCAATTCGCAAATTACCATTGTCGCGTATCAGCAGTTCGGCAATCTCCGTTTGCGTCGCTTTGTACTCCAATCGTTCGCGCTTCATAGAGCCGAAATCCTGCTCTACCTTATCAAGCGAGATACCTTCGGCACAACGCAACGAGGTCATCACATACTCGTTGAACCTATCGGCATCGGTCAGCACCTCCGAGCCATAGACTACCCCACCTACATACTCCTCAACTCTCTGTTCGCACCAGCGGCGCATCGAGCCATTGAACGAGTGGGCACCGGGGCCTATGCCGAGATACTCCACGCCACGCCAATATGACGAATTGTGCTTCGAGCGAAAGCCTGGTAAAGCGTAGTTCGACACCTCGTAGTGTTCGTAGCCCGCCTCAGTGAGAGCCTTATGCACCTGCAAAAACTCCGCCTCGCTGCGTTCCTCCTCCACTTCGTGGAGTTCGCCACGCGAGAGCATTCTTCCGAATCGGGTATTCTCCTCGATGGTGAGGTGGTAGGCCGAGATGTGCTGCACACCCATAGCAAGGAGGCCTTGCAGAGTCTTTTCAAGCACCTCTGCGCCAGCCACTTCGACACCAAATATCAGATCGACCGAGATATTGTTATAGCCCGCCTCCTTGAGCAGTCGCACCGCCTCGAGAGCCTGCTCTGCCGAGTGCCTGCGCCCCATAAAGCACAACACCCCATCGTCGAGCGACTGCACACCCATCGAGATACGATTCACCGATGTCTGACGCAGCTCGGCAACATACTCTGCGGTGATGTCGTCGGGATTGACCTCAATGGTAATCTCCTCCACTTGCGAGCAGTCGAGCAACTCGCGTGCGTGGTCGATGAGTTGCTCTATCTCGCGCGGAGCGAGCAACGAGGGTGTTCCACCGCCGAAATAGATGGTACGAATCTGTTTGTCGTGGAGAAAATCGCACTCCGAATCCAACTCTCTGTGCATCATCTCCACCACGCGGGGCAAAAATTGTAGCTTGACACTGCGATAGAAATCGCAATATCCACACATCTTTAGACAGAAGGGTATATGAAAATAGAGTGCCGACACCTAACTCGTGTTTTTATCCTAACAAATATAGGAATAAAAAACTGAAATACCAAAAAGTAAAGGGGAAAAATCGGCTGTTATATTCGATAAATTGTTATAACTTTGCGATATTGAAACAGAAGTGAGAAATGAGTGTAGAGATTGATCTTTTGGAGGGTCTGAATAGCGAGCAGAGAGAGGCGGTAGAGGCGACCGAGGGATATGTGCGAGTGATTGCAGGAGCGGGCTCGGGCAAGACCAAAACCCTCGCCCACCGCTTTGCCTACATAGTGAACGAGGTGGGCATCAGCCCGTCGAACATACTCTGTGTCACCTTCACCAACAAGGCGGCACAGGAGATGAAAGCGCGCGTGCGCAAACTTGTCGAAATGGGCAGCGTCAACGACCTTATATGCACCTATCACGGCTTCTGCGTCAAGGTCTTACGCGAGGATATACACCGCCTCGGATACCCTCAACACTTCATCATAGCCGACAAGGAGGATGAGAAGGCCACACTCAAGGAGGTGTTCGAGGAGCTCAACCTCAAGTCGGAACGTGCTACCTACAAGAAGGTCTCCGATGCCATCCACCAATGGAAGGCGAGCCCTATCGCACCAAACTACATCGACAACTACATCAACACCTACGATACGGAGAAGCAGAGCGCATTCATCAGCTTTGGCGAGACACTCCCGATACCGCAGAATAGCTATTGGCAGTGCTATGTCAAGTATCTCGACAAACAGAAGAAGGGCTTTGTGCTCGACTTCGACGACCTGATTCACTTCACGCTGCACATATTCGACCGCTACCCCGAAGTGCTCGAAAAGTGGCAAGAGCGACTCGACTACATAATGGTCGACGAGACTCAGGACAACAGCTATGTGCAGTGGCAAATGGTGAAGCTTCTGCAACAGATGCACAAGAATCTATTCGTGGTGGGTGATCCCGATCAATGTATCTACGAGTGGCGTGGTGCAAGGCCCGAGTCGTTAACCTCGTTCGATAGCGAATTCAAGCCCTGTCGCACCATCATACTCGACCGCAACTACCGCTCAACACCAAACATTCTCAATGTGGCAAACTCGGTGATTGCAAACAACGAAAACCGAATACACAAAGAGCTATATACCACCAAGTTAAGCACCAATAGCGTAGTTCACTTTCACGGAAAGACCGAGCAAGAGGAGGGCTCATTCATTGCCAAGACCATCATCGAGCAACTCAACAAGGGGCGTCGACTCTCGGATGTCGCCATACTCTTCCGTGCAACCTATGTTTCGCGCTACATCGAGCAGGCACTCATCAAGCACAAACTCCCCTATATGGTCTACGGAGGTGTGCGATTCTTCGAGCGTCGCGAGATCAAGGATGTACTCTCCTATCTGCGTATGCTTGACCGCGCCGACGATCTCTCGTTCAAGAGGGTTATAAACCTTCCGTCACGCAAGCTCGGCAAGGTCTTCCTCACCGCCCTACAGGAGGTGGCTACCGCAGAGAAAACCACCCTCTACAACGCCCTGTTGCGCCACATCAACGAGGCTCCGTTCAACAAGAAGGGGGCGAAGGAGTTTGTCGAACTCATCGAGGGCATCAAGCTCGATATGGCGGGCAAGAGCATCTCCGACATCACGCAGATGGTGCTTGTGAGCAGCGGCATCGAGGAGATATACCGCACCGAGGGCGACGAGGAGCGACTCGACAACATCAAGGAGCTCATCTCTTCGATTGCACTCTACGAGGAGAATAACGCCAACGAGGAGAATCTTTCGCTCGCATCCTATCTGCAGGATATAGCACTCTACACCAACCTCGACTATCAGAAGGAGAGCGATGCGGTGAAGATAATGACCATCCACCAAGCCAAGGGATTGGAGTTCCCTGTGGTCTTTGTAGCGGGTATGTCCGAGGGCATCTTCCCGAGCGAGAGAACCATCCGTGAACGCAAGCGCAACGGCTTGGAGGAGGAGCGCCGCCTCGCCTATGTGGCATTCACACGCGCCGAGGAGGAGCTATACATCACCGAGTCGGAGGGTTACAACTTCGAGATGAGGAGCAACAAGTACCCTTCGCGCTTCATATTCGAGATCAAGCGCAGTCTGCTTGTCCGTCAAGGTCAACTCAGCCGAGAGCTCGAGGAGTCGGCAAAGAGCTACATCTCACGCTCCGAAAGGGGACTCACCGCCAGCGAAGAGTCCGACACCTTTGCCGAGGGTATGACGGTGCTTCACAAACTTTTCGGCAAAGGCAAAGTACTAAGAATCAACGACAAGGAGGAGTCGGTAGTGGTGCAGTTCGACAATGGTCTCACCAAGCACCTCTCGCTCGAGAAGGCCACAAGCGTGCTGACAATAGTAGGATAGCCGACACAAAGCAAAGCAAATTAAAAAATAAAAATTAAAAATTAAAAATTCATTTTTAAGGGCGAGTAACGGATAGTAAAGGTTATTAAGGGTAGTTAAGGGCCAGTAAGGGCTAGTAAGGGTGGTTAAGGGGAATTAAGGGGAATTAAGGGTGATTAATGTTTTTTTTGCTTGTAGCGCTCCCTTAATAGCCCTTAATAGCCTTTAATAACCCTTAATCTCGTTGCGCCTTGACCACCTTCGGAGTTCCCGTTACCCTCAGCACTCCCGCGCACCCCAGTAAGCGAACGGAGTGAGCGCCCCCAGTAATACCTGCGCCTTGACCACCTTTTGGAGTCACCACAACCCCTACTTACTCCCCCACTCTCGCCTCACCCTTCCTGAAGGATGCCGGGGTGCAACGATAGCGCTGTTTGAAGAGTTTGATGAAGTGCGAGATATTGCTGAAGCCGCACTCGGTGCCTATCTCCGACACGGTGCGCGAGGTCGAGGCGAGCAGTATGCGGGCACGGTCGAGCCGCTGCTCGATTATCCAATGGTGGGGCGAGGTGTCGAAGATGCGTCGAAACTCCTTCTTGAACGAGGTGAGCGAGCGGTGGGTCTGCTCGGCAAGTACCTCAATCGAGATATCGTTGAAGATGTTGTCGTAGACCGTATTCACAAATTGGCTCATCGACGAGTCGGTCGAGCGCACCAATCTCCTTCGCACGCAGCCATCCTCTGCAGAGAGGAGCAAGTAGATGAGTTCGTTGAGTTTGATGCGTTGCCCCACATCGTTGTGGAGCAGTCCCGAGGTGCGAAGCGAGTGGTCGACACCCACGAAGAAACTTGCGAGAGGTGCATCGGCTGCCGCTATCACGAAGTTGCGCGATGAGCAGCGTGGGCAGTTGTGGCGCGAGGTAAACGAGAGTCCGAAGTTGAGGCTCAAGCCACATATCGTCTGCTGCAACGCCTCGGTCGAGAGGTAGAAGACAATCTGCTCGAAACGCCCGTTTGCGCCTACGGTATTCTCCTCGTAGTGGAAGCCGCTGTCGAGGATAAAGATGTCGCCCTCGTCAATCTGGTGGAAGAGGTCGTTGCGATGGAGGTACTTCGTACCCGAGAGTACATAGCCTATAGCTATGCGCGAGAGGGTGAGGGCACGAATGCCCGAATTTTCGCGTTCGCAGATGCGTGCCACATCGGTTGCGCCGCTTCGAAATGTCTGATTCATAACTTATATCCGAAAAAACTATTCTGTCGCAAATATATCGTTTTCGATCCATTGCGCCACTCTACCTGACCCTCTTGTGGCTCAAATGCACCGAAATTGACCACTACACCGCAAGGCAGACTCATTTTGAGGCAGAAACAAGCGCCTATGTAAAAAAAGAATTGTTATCTTTGCAGTCGGAAAAAACGAAAGATTATGAAGGAGATAGTTATAGCGTCGCTCGACGAGTTGAAGGATGTGGCCGAGGCGGTTATCGAGAGCCTCGATGGTCGCAATGTGGTGGCACTCTTCGGTGCTATGGGCGCAGGCAAGACCACGCTCATCAGTGCCATTATGGAGCATCTCGGCTCGACCGACAATGTCACAAGCCCAACCTTTGCCCTTGTGAATCAGTATAGTACAGCTGCCAACGAGCCTGTCTACCACTTCGACTTCTACCGCATCAACCGCATCGAGGAGGCCTTCGATATGGGCTACGAGGAGTACTTCTACTCGGGCGGCCTATGCCTTGTGGAGTGGCCCGAACTGGTCGAGCAACTCCTACCCGAGGATGCTATGGTGGTGAAAATCGACATCCTCTCACCCACCGAACGCAAGTTCTCAATCACATAAATCACAACAAAGGGTGTCCGACTGGACACCCTTTTATTGTGATGGTAAACATTCCTCGAATTTGTATAACAAGAGCTATTTTTTTGCCAAGCTAGGCGACAAACCCGTAGCATAGTAAAGCTATGTGAGGAGTTTGGAGTCCGACGGTTGGTGAAAAAAGAGCCTTGTTAGACGAATTCTACTCCAAACGGCGTGCACCGTCCGATATTACTACATCGTAGATCTTCGGCTCGTGACCATACTTGGCAGCGAACTTAGTCTTGACGGTAGCCACGAAGTTATCGTAGAGCTCCTCCTTGACAAGGTTGATGGTGCAACCGCCGAAGCCGCCACCCATAATGCGTGAGCCAGATACGCCACACTCCTCAGCAACGGTAGCCAGGAAGTCGAGCTCCTCGCACGATACCTCATAGTCCTTAGACATACCCCAGTGGGTCTGGTACATACGCTGACCTACGGTCTCGTAGTCGCCCTTAACGAGTGCATCGCAGACATCGAGTACGCGCTGCTTCTCGCCAATTACATACTTGGCACGCTTGTAGTCCTCCTCCGAGATATCACCCTTGACGCGCTCCAAATCCTCGTACTCGGCATCACGCAAAGTCTCCACGCCGATAGCCTTGGCTACGCGCTCGCACGACTCACGACGCTTGTTGTAAGGCGAGTCTACCAACTCGTGCTTAACCACCGAGTTAACGAGCAAAAGCTTGTAGCCCTGTGGGTCGAATGGGAAGTACTCGAACGCCATCGAGCGGCAGTCAAGACGCATAAGGTTGCCCTTCTTGCCGAATACCGATGCGAACTGATCCATAATACCGCAGTTCACTCCCACATAGTGGTGCTCGGTCATCTGACCAACCTTTGCAAGGGCGAACTTGTCGATCTTGTTATCAGCAAACATATCGTTGATAGCGTAAGCAAAGGTGCTCTCCAAAGCAGCCGACGACGACATACCTGCACCGAGAGGCACATCACCAGCGAAAGCGCAGTCGAAGCCCTTGACCTCGACGCCCAACTTTGCCATCTCGCGGCATACGCCGAAGATATACTTTGCCCAACCCTGCTGTGGAGCATCCTCCTCATTGAGACCAAACTCTGCCGACTCGTTCATATCGATCGAGTATGCACGAACCTTGTCAAGTCCGTTCGGAAGAATTGCAGCCACGATGCCGCAATCTACAGCACCCGGAAATACGAAACCGCCATTGTAGTCAGTATGCTCGCCGATAAGGTTGATACGACCCGGTGAAGCATAGACACCGCACTTGCCCTCGAAATGGTCAGCAAATGCCTTTTTTACCAAATTGATATCCATAGTTTATAATGTTTTAGGTGTTTTCAATCCCTCAAAGGTACAAACAAAAAGTTAAAATGCGAAAACTATAATCGGAAATGTGAATATATTTTTAATATAGGTGTCCGAAATAGACCGCATTCATAAACATCTTGGCTCCACCAAACCAATAGGAGCGGAAGATTGGATTGTCGGCAAAGTGGATAAGTTCGCCCTCGCCGTGCTTGACAACCATCACTGCAGGAGTCTTCGCAATGCGGCCAATGTTGGCATCCGACACATAACCCGAGAGGTGCGGCTTATCGGTGTAGCGCAGCGGAACAATCACACCCTTCATTGCCGCCTCGTCGTAGACCTGTGGACCCTTGCGGAAGAGTGGCAGCTCGTTAGTGGTGTAGCCATACGCCACAGGCGATGTGATATCGACCGAAGCGTTGAGTATAGCGCCCGCAATCTGCTCCTTGTCACTCTTGTCGGTCGGAGGGGCAATGCGCTTAATGGCAGTCATACCCGCACGCTCAGCCATCTGATAGCCCATACCCGTAGTGATAATAGTGCCACCATCTGCTACCCACTGACGGATTGCGGGATATGCCTTATGTCTCTTTGGCAGAGCACCGTGAGCCGAAATCAGGACATTGCAGTGGGCAAGCACGCCCTTGTTGATATCGCTGGTCGAGATACGCAGCGGGGCAATGCCGTAGTGCTTCTCGAGCAACATCCACAACTCGCCACACACCTCGCCCTTGATGCCTTCGCCCACAAGGAGGGCAACCTTTGGTTGACGAGCCATCTTCAAGCCCAACTTCTCGGCATTGAACTTCTCGTCGAGGGCGTATACATTCGTGCCATTCTCGGCTGCAGCCTTGGCGAGGATATCGTAGATAGCATCTGCCGAGATGGGCTGATTTGCCACCTCGACGAGTGCACTACCGCACATCATTGTCTGCTTATTGTGCTTGAACGCCTTGGTTGCCACCTTCACCACAACGCCCTTTGAGAGGAGTGCATTGAGGAGATTATGCGAGTAGAGTCCCACTGCATCGACGATGTAGCCGCGCTCGCTCTTGCCACCTACAACACTACCCTGCGGGAACGACAACGAAGCCTTCTCGCCAATCAAACCCTCCACCGACTTGAGTTCGGCGTGTGCCACATTGTAGGCGAGAGGGAAGGTCCAGGTCGAGATGTCGTAGAAGTGCAGATCCTCGTAGATGTCGGTGCCAAGACGCTCCCACACTGCCTTCACCTTGTAGAAGTAGCGCTGGTTGAGCGGAATGATGTAGGAATCCTCAGCCACAAACCTCTCCTTGCCCACCTTGGTATCCTTTGCCAAGTGGTAGACATCGATATTGTGCACCAGGAGATTCTCGAGCAGACGATAGGCACGAGCCTTATCGCCCCTTGCGTGGAAGATGTAACCCTTGATATCGCTCTGCTGCGCCTTCTCTGCAGACTCGACATAGAACCTACGCTGGTAGTTGAGCAACTTCTCGCGCATATCGCAACCCGCACAGAGTGCCGCAATGGTCGCCTCGGTCTGATGGCGGATGGTTGTAGGGAGTGTAATGTAGCCATTGGCATACTTACGCATATAGCCTCGAGCACTCGACTGCTCGAAGAGCAGACACACCGAGCCTTGCACATCGCCATAGGCGGCACCCTTGCCGAGGTAGTAGTCGTCGAAACCCGTCTTGCAGTATGGCTCGGCACCTATAGGCTCGAGCACCTTGCTGACATAGTTGCCCACCTCGCCCGTCAAGGCCTGATTCTCGTGGGTGACATATTGGTGCAGACGCTTCGGATGGCCCGGACTGTGGAAGAAACGGGCACGCTTGCCACCCATTTCGTGCAGGTCGAGCACAAGGTTCGGATGCCAATCGAGGTAGGACTCCACCGCCATACGGCCCTCGGGATGCTGACACATCAGGAGGTCACGGTTGACATTGGCGTAGTAGTGGTTGGCGCGTGCTCCCGGCCACGCCTGCTTATGTTCGTAGGATTCGTTATTGCCACAGAGCAATGAACCAAGCGAGTTATTCACCCACGCCGAGTAGCGATTCAGTGCATCGGGATTACTGCCCGGAGTGAGGAGTAAGACCATATTGTCAAGCATATTCACAACCGCCTCATCCTCCGATGCAGCGAAGAAGTAGGTCATAGCCACCGCTGCATTTGCACCCGACACCTCGTCGCCGTGCATCGAGCAGGTGATACTGCTCACGATAGGCATCTGCTTGGTATCGAGAGAGGCAGAGACCGAAGCATCGAGCAGTTGCAGGTGCGAAGCCTTGATCTGTGCAAGGTTGGCGTGATTCTTCGGCGAGGTAATAACCAACTGCACAAGACGACGCATCTCGTGAGTGCGCCCCAAATCGACGAGGGTAATGCGGTCCGACTTTGCTGCCACCGCCTCGACATAGCCGAGTATGTCGCTCCACTCACAGTAACGCTCACCAAGCTCAAATCCGAAGAACTGCTTGGGCGTAGGTATTGCGCTATTGTAGTTGCCCGCCAACGCCACATCCTTGCCCTCGACAGTCAACGACTTGGGCAGAAAGTAACCAAGGTCGTGGTCATAACTCTTGAAACTTGGCTGCGCCTCGACTGCGGAGATTGTCCCCACAATGGCGAGAAGCATAATCATCTTGTGTAGAAATTTGCATTTCATAGCATATTCATTTTTTTGTATTGCATACAAAGATAGCAATAAAAGTGTAAAATACAGAAAATTTTGCCTGCGAAATTGGAAACGAACAAAATTTTCGTTACCTTTGCGCTCGCAATGCCCAGATGGCGAAATGGTAGACGCGCTCGTTTCAGGTGCGAGTGCTGAGAGGCGTGTAGGTTCGAGTCCTATTCTGGGCACTTCAAAAGGAGTTTTCTTCGGGATACTCCTTTTTTCGTTTGCCCGGAATAGGGCTCGGTCAGTCGGTGACGGCTCGGGCGACTTATCTGCGTGTAGCGCATTGTAGAGGAGGTGTATTGCTTCGCAATCATTAGCCTTGTGCGTATAGTCAAAAAGTAAATCCTATCTACTTTCTGTCTATCCGCACAATGCTTGCAACTTTAAGTTGCACACCTCCGCTCCAATCTATCCACTGCGGTCTCCTCTCGACTGCGGCGACCGTTCGAGTCCCTTGTTGGTGTGAAATTATGAGTGGTGGTCAAGGCGCAGGTATTACAGGGGGTTACTGGGGGTTACTGGGGGTTACTGGGG
>JAFVOR010000049.1 GCA_017505725.1 Alistipes sp. | reverse complement strand
TAAGTTCGTGGATTGGATGGGGACAAAGAGGGGCTTCCTCTGGGCTATTGGTATCTGGTCGTTGGGTGCTTGTATGCACGCCGGTTGCGGCTGGGCAACAACGGAGATTGTTGGCTTGGTCGGAAGTGGCGCAATGGTTGTCTCTACGGTGAGCGTGTGGCTATTCCTGGTTTGTCGTGGCATTCTCGCATTGGGCGAGGCCGGAAACTTCCCTGCGGCAATCAAGGTGACGGCTGAATATTTCCCTAAGAAAGATCGCGCGTTGGCCACTTCGTTGTTCAATGCAGGAGCTTCGGTAGGCGCTTTGGCTGCTCCATTGACAATTCCTATCCTGGCGCAGAAGTTTGGCTGGGAGATGGCCTTCATTATCATAGGTGTGCTTGGCTTTGTTTGGATGTTCTTCTGGGTTTATATGTACGACAAACCGCAGAGCTCTAAGCAGGTGAATAGTGCCGAGTTGGCATATATCCTTCAAGACGAGAAGGAGGGTGTCGCCGAGGTGAAACCTGCTGAGGGGGAGAAGACAATCCCTTTCATCAAGTGCTTTGGATATAAGCAGACCTGGTCGTTTATAGCGGGTAAATTCTTTACCGACGGTGTCTGGTGGTTCTACCTCTTCTGGGCTCCGGCCTACTTTTCGGAGTGTGGTTACGGTATGGATACAACGCAGGGTAAGATGCTTGTGTTTGTCCTCTACTTGATTGTGACTATTGTGTCGATTGGTGGCGGCTACTTGCCTAAGTTGTTCGTTGAGAAGAGGGGTATGGAGCCATATTCGGGTCGTATGCTTGCGATGTTAATCTTCGCATTCTTCCCGCTCTTCGCTCTCTTTGCTCAACCTTTGCAGGGCGTTTCGGTTTGGTTTCCTGCTGTGATTATCGGTGTCGCAGGCGCAGGACATCAGGCCTGGTCGGCAAATCTATTCTCGACCATTGGCGATATGTTCCCTAAGTCTACTATTGCAACCATTACAGGTATCGGTGCTATGGTTGGAGGTGTTGGCGCATTCCTTATCAACAAGGGTGCAGGTATGCTCTTCACATACGCCGAGTCGCAGGGGGCGGCATTCTCGTTTGCCGGTTTCGAGGGTAAGCCAGCCGGATATATGATTATCTTCTGCATCTGTGCTGTGGCATACCTTATTGCGTGGATGATTATGAAGTTGTTAGTGCCTAAATATAAGCGAATTGAGGCGTAAAAAAGTTGTGAGTATGTTCGATTTGAAAGATAAGGTTGTTGTAATTACAGGTGGTTATGGCGTTTTGGGAGCTTCGATGGCTCGATGCTTGGCCGAGCAGGGTGCTCACATTGTTGTGGTGGGCCGAAAGGCTGATAAGGGCGAGGCGCTTGCAACCGAATTGTCGGCTCTTGGTGCGGAGGCTCTATTCTGCAAGGCGGATGTTCTCGACAAGGAGGCCTTGACCACTGCTCGCGAGGCGATTGTTGCGAAGTGGGGGCGTATTGATGTGCTGGTGAATGCCGCAGGAGGCAATATGCCGGGTGCTACAATTATGCCCGACAAGAGTTTTCTCGATATAGATTTCTCGGCTTTTGGAGATGTCGTAAACCTGAATCTTATGGGTACGGTAATCCCTACTGTAATCTTTGGTGAGCAGATGGCAAAGCAGAAGTGCGGCTCAATCATCAACATCTCGTCGATGACGGCGCAGAGGGTTGTAACCCGTGTTGTGGGTTACTCGGCATCGAAGTCGGCAATCGATAATTTCACACGCTGGATGGCTGTGGAGATGGCAAAGAAGGTGGGCGAAGGTGTTCGAGTCAATGCCATCGCTCCGGGATTCTTCCTGACCGAACAGAATAGAACGCTGATGACCAACCCCGATGGCTCACTCAGCGATAGGGCGAAGGATGTGGTGCGCGTAACCCCATTTGGACGCCTTGGTCGTGCCGAGGAGTTGCACGGTGCGGTAATCTTCTTTGCGAGTGACGCATCGAAATTTGTTACGGGTACGGTGTTGCCCGTCGACGGAGGTTTTAGCATATTTAGTGGAGTGTAAATATGAGTCAAGTTTATAGATGTGAGCAGTGCTGGCGCTGGTATGGCCCAAACGACCCCGTGTCGTTGTCGGATATCCGCCAGGCAGGAGCTACGGGAGTGGTGAATGCGCTGCACCACATCCCTAATGGCGAGGTGTGGAGCGTCGAGGAGATTCTCCGTCGCAAGCAACTGATTGAGGAGGCCGGCCTTGTGTGGTCGGTGGTGGAGAGTGTTCCCGTGCACGAACATATAAAGAGCCGTACTGGCGACTTTGAACGATATATCGAGAACTACAAGCAGAGCATCCGCAACTTGGCAGAGTGCGGTATTAAAGTTATCACCTACAACTTTATGCCTGTGCTCGATTGGACCCGTACCGATTTGGCATATGAGATGCCCGACGGAAGTCGAGCTTTGCGCTTTGAACGAGCTGCTTTTGTCGCCTTCGACCTCTTTTTGTTGCGCCGACCAGGTGCCGAGGCGGACTATACGGCAGAGGAGCGCGAAAAGGCTCTTGCTCGCTACAATGCGATGAATAATGAAGAGCGTAATCTATTGGTACGCAATATGATAGCGGGCTTGCCGGGCTCGGAGGAGAGTTTTACGCTCGAACAGTTTCAGGCCGAGCTCGACCGTTACAATGGTGTAACCCCAGAGGTGCTGCGCCAAAACCTTATACTCTTCTTGCAGGAGATTTGCCCTGTAGCAGACGAGGTGGGTGCAGTTATGGTTATCCATCCCGATGATCCTCCGATGTCGATTCTTGGCCTGCCTCGCATAATGAGTTGCGCCGAGGATTTCCAAAAGTTGATGGATGCAGTGCCGAATATGAGCAATGGGCTCTGTTTGTGTACAGGCTCGTTGGGCGTAAGCAGTGCCAACGATTGTGCCGATATGATGCGTCGCTTTGGTGATAGGATAGGCTTTGTCCATCTTCGTAGCACCGAGCGCGATGCCGAGGGTAACTTCCACGAGGCTAACCACCTCGAAGGTGATGTCGATATGTATGGGGTGATGAAGGCCTTTTTGGAGTTGCAGCAACGCCGTAAGATGTCGATTCCAATGCGCCCTGACCACGGTCATCAGATGGTTGATGATTTACGCAAAAAGACTAACCCCGGTTACAGCTGCATAGGCCGTCTGCGCGGTTTGGCCGAGTTGCGAGGCTTGGAGATGGGTATCGCAAAATCCCTGTTTGAAAGATAAAAAATGATAGATACTATGAAAGCTTTTAATGACGAAAACTTCTTGTTGCAGAGTGAGACTGCACAGCGACTCTATCACGAGCACGCGGCTAAAATGCCGATTATAGACTACCACTGCCACCTCATTCCCGAGTATGTGGCAAACGACCACGTATTCGAGAATCTCTCGAAAATCTGGCTCGAAGGTGACCACTACAAGTGGCGTGCAATGCGTACCAATGGCGTGGATGAGCGATTCTGCACAGGCAAGGATACAACCGATTGGGAGAAGTTCGAGAAGTGGGCCGAGACAGTGCCTTACACAATGCGTAACCCTCTCTACCACTGGACTCACCTTGAACTCAAAACCGCTTTCGGTGTGGAGAAGTTGTTGAATCCGTCTACCGCACGCGAGATTTATGACCACTGTTCGGCAATGTTGCAGACTCCGGAGCGCTCGGCTCGCGGATTGATGTTGCACTACAATGTGGAGACTGTCTGCACAACTGACGATCCAATCGACTCGTTGGAGCACCATATCAAGTGTGCAAAGGATAACTTTGGTGTGAAGGTGTTGCCTACTTGGCGCCCAGACAAAGCAATGGCGGTCGAGAATCCTGCCAATTTCAAGAGCTATATCGATAGCTTAGCAGAGGTTAGTGGGGTGGAGATTCGTTGCTTCGACGATGTGCTGGCTGCATTGCAGGTGCGCCACGACTTCTTCGAGAGCGTAGGTTGCCGACTCTCCGATCACGGTATCGAGGAGTTCTATGCCGAGGATTACACCCACAGCGAGGTGGAGGCTCTCTTCCAGAAGGTATATGGCGGAGCGCAACTCACCACCGAGGAGATTAAGAAATATAAGACCGCAATGATGGTGGAGTTTGCCATTATGGACCACAAGAGCGGCTGGACACAGCAGTTCCACTATGGCGCAATCCGCGACAACAATAGCCGTATGTTTGCGCAGCTCGGTCCCGATACGGGTTTCGACTCTATTGGTGACTTTACCGTAGCAAAGAGTATGTCGAAGTTCTTCGATATGCTCGACCGCGAGGATAAACTCACTAAGACCATTATCTACAACCTCAACCCTCGCGACAATGAGTTGATTGCCACAATGCTCGGCAACTTCCAGGATGGTCGCTACGGAGCTGGCAAGATTCAGTTTGGCTCGGGCTGGTGGTTCCTCGATCAGAAGGATGGTATGGAGAGGCAGATGAATGCCCTCTCGGTGCTTGGTCTGTTGAGCCGCTTCGTAGGTATGTTGACCGACTCTCGCTCGTTCCTCTCGTACCCTCGTCACGAGTACTTCCGCAGAACACTCTGCAACCTCATAGGTAACGATGTAGAGAACGGTTTGTTGCCTGCAAGCGAGATTGAGTTCCTCGGCAAGATGGTCGAGGATATCAGCTACAACAACGCAAAGGAGTACTTCAAATTCTAGAAAGAGAGAGTTCGCTATGGCAGTAAAGGCTCTGAATGGGCAGAGTGTCGAGAGAGAGGCTCGTCCAATCAAGATACTACAATTTGGTGAGGGAAACTTCCTTCGAGCATTTGTTGATTGGCAGGTAGATATTGCCAACGAGATGGGGGTTATGGATGCGGGAATTGCAATCTGCAAGCCTCGCCCAAACAGGTCGCAGACGAGGGGTACAATCGAAATCCTGAAGGAGCAGGATTGCCTCTACCACACCTATTTGGAGGGTATCAAGGATAAGAAACCGATGAAGGAGGTTCGTCTTATCAAGAGCGTGCAGTGCGCCATAAATCCCTACGAGGAGTATGAGGCTTACGAACGGATTATTCTCTCGCCCGAACTTGAAATCGTAATTTCGAACACCACCGAGGCGGGAATACGCTATGAGGAGGGGGATGATTTGACTGCTTGTCCACCAAAGTCATACCCGGCAAAGGTTACAGCCCTGCTCTACAGGCGTTTCAAACACTATGGCGGTGATCCTACAAAGGGACTCTGCGTAATATGCTGTGAACTTATCGAAGATAATGGCTCAACGCTCCGCGAGTATGTGCTCCGCCACGCAGCATACAACGGCTTGGAGCAGGAGTTTGTGGAGTGGGTGGAGCAGCATTGCAGCTTCTGCGATACGCTGGTGGATAGAATTGTGCCGGGATTTCCAAACGATAGTATCGGCGAGATAAAGGAGGAGCTTGGCTTCGACGACAACCTTGTCGTAAAGGGCGAACTCTACCACTTGTGGGCAATTGGTGGTTGCGGATACGAAGAGGTGCAGCGTCAGCTACCTCTTGATAAGGCGGGCTTGAACGTGCTGTTTATGCCCTCGATAAAGCAGTTTCGCGACAAGAAGGTGCGTGTCCTCAATGGCTCGCATACGGGTATGGTTACGATGGCCTTGATGATGGGTTGCGAGAGCGTTATGGAGGCATTCAATACCCCTGCAATCGAGAAGTTCGTGAACGATATGGTTGCCGAGGAGGTTATCCCGATGATTGAGGGGGATAGGATCGAGTTGCAAGAGTTTGCATCGGGTATCTTGGAGCGTTTCTATAACCCGTACATTCGCCATATGCTCAAATCTATTTCTCTCAACTCGCTCTCGAAGTGGGAGGTACGCAACTATCCAACCGTTAAGGATAATTGGTTCAAGGCCGGCAGAGTTGCCGAGCACGAGGCGATGACCTTTGCCGCGTTGTTGGCATATTACAGCCCTAAGAGCGGTTTCGAGCCGGATGATGCTGCCGAGTTCGTTGCCTATATCCGCAACAATTGGGATTCGGAAGATCTCGAAGGCACTGTCTCGAAGATTGTGAAGGAGAGCGGTATCTTTACTGTTGATTTCTCGGAGGTTCCGGGCTTTGTTCCTACCGTTGCAAAATATCTCAAGGATATCGAGAAACTCGGTATGAAGGCGGCTCTCGACAAGTTCCTTGCATAGAACAAACAAGATGAAACGATTTTTGAAAATCAATGTCGTGGATAGCGTCGCTGTGGCTCTTGCCGACGATTTGAAGGCGGGCGAGGTGGTCGAAATTGATGGCAGGGAGATCGTCTTGAAGGATAGTATCGCCCGAGGTCACAAGTTTGCTATTAAGCCGATTGCCGAGGGTGAAAATATTGTCAAGTATGGCTACCCAATAGGCCACGCAACTGCGGCTATCGAGGTGGGCGAGTGGATTCACTCGCACAACCTCGAAACCAACTTGCACGGCAATATCGAATATACCTACGACCATAAAACCTATAGCGTCGACTATCCCAAGCGTGACGACTTGAGGGTTATGGGCTATCTTCGCAAGAACAACACGATGGGTATCCGCAACGAGTTGTGGATTGTACCCTCGGTAGGTTGCGTGAATGGTCAGGCGCAGGCTATTGCCGAGCGTGTAAAGAGCGAGTGCGATTGCTCGCACTTGGACGATGTTCGCGTCTATACCCACAACTACGGCTGTTCGCAGCTGGGTGATGACCACGCCAACACACAGCGAGCATTGGCTGCTCTTGTGAAACATCCGAATGCCGGTGCAGTGTTGGTGCTCGGCTTGGGTTGCGAGAACAACCAGATAGCCTCGCTCAAAGAGGTGATAGGCGAGTGGGATGAGGAGCGTGTGAAGTTCCTGGTTGCTCAGGAGGTTGAGGATGAGGTTGAGGCGGGCTTCAAGATTTGTCGGGAGCTCGTCGAGAGGTGTCGCGAGGATAAGCGCGAGCCGCTTCCGCTGAGCTACCTGCGTGTGGGCTTGAAGTGTGGTGGCTCGGATGGTTTTTCGGGTATTACCGCCAATCCATTGGTGGGACTTTTTTCGGATTGGCTCATTGCTCAGGGCGGTACTACAATTTTGACCGAGGTTCCCGAGATGTTCGGAGCCGAGACTATTCTGATGGACAGAGCTCTCAACAGGGAGGTTTTCGAGGGTATGGTGAACTTGATTAACGACTTCAAAGATTACTTTTGCAAGCACGATCAACCTATCTACGAAAACCCTTCGCCTGGCAACAAGAGGGGCGGTATCACCACCTTGGAGGAGAAGTCGCTCGGCTGCGTGCAGAAGGGTGGTGCGCAACAGATAGTAGATGTGCTAAGCTACTGCCAACCTATTGTAAAGTCGGGTTTGAATCTGCTGCAAGCACCTGGTAACGATCTCGTTGCATCGTCGGCACTCGCGTTGTCGGGTTGCCAGATAGTGCTCTTTACGACGGGGCGTGGTACTCCGTTTGGAGCGTTTGTACCTACGATGAAGATTTCGACCAATACGCAACTCTCGCAGTTTAAGGCCAATTGGATAGACTTCAATGCCGGCTCAATGGTTGAGGACGAGGAACCACAAGTTGTTTTGGAACGCCTTGTTGAGAAGATTTTCGCTACGGTCAATGGCGAGAAACTCAAGCACGAAACAACGGGCTTCAAGGAGATTGCAATATTCAAGTCTGGCGTAACTTTGTAAGTCTAAAATAGGTGTTTATCACTTGTCAAACGAAGCGCTCTTTTCGCTTGTGCAATGCAAGCAGATACCAAATGAATCGTCTTGGTCGGTTAGGTTGATTGGTGTATGCAGTACTTTGTATTCGATCTCCTCGAATGGTGTATATGGGTGACAGAACGACTCCTCAAGCATAACAATATCTTTTATATTGTCTAATTCGTAGACCTGTATAGCTCCTCGGTTGCCCTTACCGAATAGATACCGAGATGTGCTGTAAAAAAGCACATCTCGACTGGTTTGTTTTAATCCTCCGGCACTTTGTAGTTTTCTGGTACATACGAGCCCCAGCGACTGCGGCGAATACGACTATTTAGTTTTTGAATGCTCTCCATATATTGGGCATTGTTATTTGGTTTGGCATCATCAAATTGAGGCGAGCGCATAAACTCTCTTAGCCAATCCTTGTCGAGCATCTCAAACTGTTCGCCACCTTCGCTCTCCCGTATCGCCACAATATCTGTAAAGGCGTAGGCGCAAATTGCCCTCTTTGATACATCTTGCCCCACAACAAACCAGCCACTCTCAAACTGTTTAATATAGTATGGCTCTATCTTGAAGTAGCAAGGCTCTTCTTTTACTCTATCAAAATAGCGTATCTCGACTACTTTATTCTGCTCCATTGCGCCAATCAGCGGAGTAAAGTAGCGGAACGACAGGTAGCCATCGAGAGAAATACGCCCTGCCATATTTGGATTAGCAAATAGTGCGTTGCTAAGTTGCAGACTCGAAAGTAGCGCCCCTTGCATCTCGGAGTGTTCGATATTGTCGGGATTTTTGATAACATACTTGTAGTAGCGCTTGCGGTCGCACTCTATCTCGATACCAAACATCTCGTTGATAGCCTTAATATGATTTTGGAGGGTGCGTTTTGGGAGTGGCTCTTTATGCTCATTGAGTCGATAATTCTCCCACCAATTGCGATTGATACCTTCGTAGTCAATACCTCCGGTTCTCTGAATCAAATCGAGCAACCACACATACCTCTTAAATAAATTTCCTGCCATAAGTCTATTTTTTGTCATTTTCGTTTTCGCCGACAAATCTCGGTCACACATCTGTCAAAATCAGGCGCAACCACTATTTTCCACAAAAATAACAAAATTTTTATACATCGGCAACCTTTTGGCACAAGTGGAGGTTTGCTTTGCGGTCGGAAACAGAGAGTAATCGTATGAGTGCAGAGTTATCGTATAGTGCCATTGATGCAATGAAAATCGAAAATAGAGATATCGGCACAGGGTCTGTTGATGATAAGGGGTTGATGCGTCTATTCGATGAGAGTGGGCGAATTATCTCGAACTATGTAGATAACCTCTACCCATTGCGTGAGAGCGATATTGCCCGATTAGAGGAGTTGAAACTATTATATGCAGATTGTCTATCGAGCGAGAATATCTCCGCCAAATTCAAAGATTACTGCACGCTTGAAATAGATGAAATAAACGATGTTTTAGATAATTTTAAATATATGTAAAGAGAAAATACCCCACAGAGCGTTGTTTTGTGCAAATTATTTTCTATCTTTGTGTATCATCTTCGGATGATGACATAATTTGAGAAGGTGTTTTGTTATATCTTTCCGAGTAAATCTGGTAAATTTCAAGTGGAAAGAGATAAGCAATCGGCACTCAGCTTGATATGCAGGATAGTTGTATCCTGTCATCGAGTGTGGGGTTTTTGTTTATCTTTCCACGGGCTTACCAGAGCCTACTCGGAGATATGCAATGGGCTCCGCACTTCTTTTTGTATATTAGCCGAACCGGGAGCCACTCGGCAAAACGCAAACAAAAAAATGAAGCGACTATTTTTGAATGTACTGATTTTGGCAATTTGCTATGCAGGAGCCGTGTCGTGTGGTGGTAATGGGTCGAGTAAGAATCGATTGACAGATATTGCAACCACCGAGGACAGTAGTGCAAATGTAAACACAATCACGCAATCTTTGCCTTCGGTTATGGTTATCCCGAGCGACCAAAGTTTGATGGATGCAGGATTTCTGACAACCACACAAGTAAATGGAAAAACGCTCTATAATCGTGATTACAATGGTTATTTGATGGCGAATAATGATGCGAAACTTCTAATTCAGGCAATTCAGAATAGTTTTGTTGAGATTGGTTATCCGCTTACCGATTTAGAGCATTCATTGAAAGCATTAGCAATCGAAGCGGCAATGGACGAGGCGGATAATTTGGCAAAGGATGCCAAAACACTGTTAATGGCAAACTGCTCTCCGGATATCACAATCGAACTTAATTTCTCGCAAATACAAAAACAGGTTTCTCGCACACAGAACAGCAAAGTATTGCAGTATTCATTGAGTGCAATAGATGCGTTTTCTAACAAAGCGGTAGCCTCTCTTGCGAAAACAGATCTCGATATTGGGCTGAATGAGTATATTAGCGAGCTATTGTCCAAAGATATTCCAACCTTTACGGAGCAAATTGCTGCTTATTTCCAAGACATCGTTGTCAATGGTCGTGAAATCACGTTCCGAGTAGCACTTGATACAGCTTCACTTATCAACCTTACCGATGATTACAACGATATGGGAGACACCTATGCCGATTGGATTCGTGAGTGGGTAAAAACGCACGCCAAGAAGGGAACTGCCACTATGCAACGCAATACCGCCAAAGAGATTTACTTCTCATCGGTGCGCATTACCAACCACGCCGAGGATGGCACGCAGTTTAACGCATACGATTTTGCCAATCAATTCCGCAAGGCCTTCCTGCAAACATTCCAAATTAAAAACACCAATGCCACACAAGGTCTTGGCGATGCCTATGTAATTATTAAATAGAAATAGTATGAAAAGAACGATTCTATTGAGTTTATCAATATTGTTGCTCGTCGGATGTGGCAACAATGGGTCAAAAGGCAGTGTTACCTTTGCACCGAAAGAGCCGCAAACTATTGTTACACGTCGTCCTGCTTCGAAGGTAAATCCTACCCAATTTGCAGGAAAGGTCAAGTTGATGGTCGTACTTGCAGAGGATACCGAAGCTTCGGTTGCCGAAATGTTGCGAAATAGACTGATTCAACTCTGTGCAACCTATGGTATGGGAGCCATTGACGGAGCACCATCAATTATCATTACGCCACAGTTGGTCGAGATAAATCACAACAAGACAGCAACTGTACCTAGCAAAGAGCAAATTACCTATGATTTTACGCTTTATGTGGCAAATCTTGCTACGGGTGACGTATATGGTTCAGTGCAACAAAAATTGGTTGGAGTGGGCGATTCAGCAACGTTGGCCTTGCGTAACGCTGTTGCGAATATCCCAACACAAAGTACAGCTGTCGAAGAGATGCTTCGTAAGGCCGAGGAGCAGATTCTTGCCTACTACAACACCTATGGTGAGTCTGTTTTGGCCGAAGCACAAGCATATATGGCAGCACAGCAACTCGAACCAGCAATGACGTTGCTGAACAGTATTCCACAGACCTGCACCGAACTCTATCAAAAGGCGATGCCTATTAAAGCCGAGTTGTTGGCCAAGAGTATGGTTGCACACGCCGACGAATGTCTTGTAAAGATGCGCGCTGCATTGGGCACGGCTACTCCTGATTTAGGTGGTTATTGTCCAGAAGCCATGGCTTACTATGCTATGATTCCTACCAGTACACCAGCCCGCAAAGAGGCTGATGCTCTTTATACATCCTATGTAGCACAATTAAACCCCGAGGCTAAACAGCAATGGGACCGCGAACAACGCAATTGGGAGGCCGAACAAGCGGCACTTAAACGCAAGCACGAACTAAATATCTATCAAGAAGATATGGCAGCCAAAATTGCTATTGACGGACAAAAATCGTTGTTAGACAAATATAAGAACGATGCAAACCATAGCAAAATGGGGTCTTTTTGGAAGTTTTTTTATAGAGGGAAAGAGTAAAAATTAATAATTACTATAATTATGGCAAAATTAAGTGAATCAGACAAGCGTTTTTTGGGATGCTTGCGTAATATAGCAATAGGAGTGGCTGTTATGTTTCTTCTTCCCTATCTTGGGGCTGCTGTTTATGGGTGGATAGATAGCCGAAATGATAAAAAGAACCAAGAACGATTGCAATTAGTAGAAGAATGTATTGAGAACTTGGATTTCGTTCAGGCGAGGAAACTGCTGTCGGAATATAGCGGGAATACACAAAATACATACGGAAAACCAAATTACTATGCGCTTACGAAGGAAAAATTATCACAAGCTCATGTCTCTTATTTGGTTAGTCAAGGCCAATTCTCATTAGCTAAACAAATTGCTACAGAAGACAGAGACAAGAATCTCTATGAAAGTGCATTGATGAATCAACTTATAGACATCTATGGCTCATATACCAATGTTGAGCTTATAAAAGCATTGTCTTTGGTGGAAATAGATGTAGAAGATGATGAAAAATATGATGAAAAGATAGGGAAGTTTGTCCCATATGTGAATATTGAAGAGTATAATATGAGAGTAACGTCTTTTAATACTAAATTGGACCGCTTCTGCAAAAGTCTATACGCAATGGGGAAAAAGGAGGATGTAAAAGCCTTTTTGAACTTATTGAAACCCGACTATAACGGCAGTACAGTAAAGATTAACAAGATAAAAAGCCAATATCGATAGAGAAACCAAACTCGCGAATAGCACCAACTATTAACCTATTAAAATTTAATAAGTAGTATGGATTTCATTGTAGATGCCCTGTTATGGGTAGTGAAAGGTTCTTTCAAACTGCTATGGTGGGGAATCAAATCGCTATTTGGGTTTAGTAGTGGCTCTTCTGAGCATAAGAAGCGAAACAAAAACTCGGCTACTGCGCCGGACAAACAGATGGGCGGACTTTTTGACCATCGTATCTCAACTAATTGGACGGCTACTTTTTCTTATCACGGAGAGCACATTCGTGTGACATTACATAATCGCAATAGCTGTCCGGCAGAGTTTGAGTTTCTAAATGAGATGCGTAATATGCGTGGAGGAAGAATCGACACTACGCAAGTGCGACTACTCAGTATCGAACAAGGATAACTAATTTACTAACCTTTAAATATTTGGACTATGGATAAAATTAAATGGGAAAAAGTCTTGCCTTACTATGATAAATATGCAGCCGTAAAACTCAATGGCAAATGGGGTTATATTGATCAACAGGGTGAACTTGTTGTTCAACCTATCTATGATTCGGTCGAGAAAGCAAACTACTGGCCTGATATGTACATCGCAGTTTCGCAAGATGGCAAATATGGCGTACTGAACAAAGAATTTGAGGAGATTATTCCACCACAATATGACGAAATTGGAGAATTTCTTTATGGCGTAGCCGCCGTAAGAAACGGAGATAAGTGGGGAGTGGTTGATACCAAAGGAGATTTAGTTGCCCCTATAACCTATACAAGAACACAACCAGCACCGGGAGGTAACGCTTTTGTTGCGGTTGGATTGGACGAAGATACTCTCTTGTGGGGTATGATAGATAAGGAAGGTAATCTTTTGATCCCGACTACTCATAGAGGCATCACACAATTGCACAATAGTTTGATTTGGGGTAAAAAGATAAGCGGCAAATCTGTTTTGTACAAACTAAATGGAGAGGTCGTAATTAGCGGTTGGAAAAAGTGGGTGGCTGATAATACACATTGGGCAACAATAGCTTTGAAAGAAAAGGAAATAATCACACAAATTTGTGTAATCTGCAAAGAGGATGTCAAAGAGAATCTAATACTGAATATCAAAGGAAAATTTGTGAATTACACACTATCTATGAATGGATGGTTATGGATACAGGATAAAGACAATCATATTAAGATATATAACTGCAACGGAGAGCTTGCTTGCGAATTGAATGACTTGACTATTGAGTCCTCCTCTAATGTTAGGTTGAGAGGGTATTATATCCGCATGATGAATTACACAATCGTATTGTGTAAGGACTCGAATGGGCACCTCTTATTTTTTGATGAGTATGGAGAGGAGTTATATTGTTTGGAAAAATTATTCAATTTCGAGAAGTTGTATCTCGCCCATTTCAACCATGCAATTCTGAAGGGCAAATCAAGTTCAATAGTTGTTTCGTTTAAGCACAAGAAGATGTTGAGAGTAAAGAATTGCTCTAAAGTGTATGTGCTTAGCGAGGACCTTATTGGATACGATGGTGGATACATATACTCTTGGACTACCGATACCAAAGATTGTGAAGAGAAGGGTCTGCGTGCCAAATTTACGAATCATTTTGTCATTGCAAGGGTTGATACATCTAATTTAAGTACGCTAATAACAACATCCGGAAAGGTGCTACTCGAAAATGTTGAGAATAAAATAACAATTCACCAAGAGTATTGTTTGGTGGATTCCGCAGATCATTGTGATATATATGACTCGGAGGGAAATTGCTGCTCGGTGGCAGGATATCGTGCATATGATAAAACAACTGCATTAGGCAAAGATATTGTTCCTCTCAAAGGTGCAGATAATAGCATATCATTCTTTACTGTTAAAGGCGAATTTTTATATAGCCTGCCAAAAGAGGTTGATAAAATTGGGGCATTACGAGGTAATGTGATTCCGGTGCATAATAAAGAGTGTCAAAAATGGGGCCTGATTGATTTGAGTGGGCAGTTAATTTCGGGCTATAAGTATGATGCTATTAAGGAAGGTGTTATTGAGAGATGCGTTGACCCCTCTTCCACCCATAAAACATTTCGAAGCATTGATTTCCTTGACATATATGAACGCGAACTTCAAATATTTAAGCGTGATGGTGGAGAAACTATTATTGGCGATGATGGTCAAGAATCCCTACCGCTACTCAAGGGATTTGTTGTAGTCGATAAAGACTCCCCGAATCTCTTTCAGTTTTATGACGAAGAAAACAAGAAAACAAAATTACTTCGAATAGAGAATGGTGTTGCTGTATGGAGTGCATCTTTTGATCATATTGTGTTGAATACAATCATAGTAGGGGATCTTGTCGGCGGGCGTGAGGGCCTGATAGATAAAAAGACATTTGAGATATTGCTACCTCCTATTTTTGATCGAGCTGAGAACAATAACAGACCAGCGGCTAATTTGGAAGGCAAGTGGTACCGCTTCTCTAGCGATATGTCGCTTATCAACCCAGCCACTGCAGACGATGACGCGTTCAAAGATTTAGATATGTGCTACTATTAGTAATAGTGCCCCTACTTGTGCTTTGATTTTGCACAGGTGGCCGTTATCTTTGTGGCTGGAATGATAAAAACATAAACTTAATTTAAGAATATTATGGCAAATATTTGTTTTACGCAGTATGTTGTTGAGGGCGACATGTCCGAACTTAAAGACCTCTATGCAAAGATGAGATCGCTGGAGGAGGGCAAAGCCCCGCTGGTAGATGATGGTGCCGACAAGACATGGCTGGCAAATCTTGTCAATCTGCTCGGTGGCGATTACAACGATTATGATTGTAGAGGTTCATTCTACGATGTTGAACTAAATACGGAAAAGGGAATTTTAACCTATTCGGTTCAATCTAAGTGGGTGGAGCTCGAGCAAGTGCGTGACTTTTTGGAGGAACACTATTCGTCGCTCACATTCTATTTCCGTGCGGAGGAGGGTGGTTGCGCCATCTACGAAACCAACGACTTGAAGAGTAAGTATTTTGAGCGTCATAAATTGAGTTTTAACAACATCGATTTTGAGAGAATAGAGCTCTATTTCTTTACTTTGCAGGAGTTGTTCGACAAGGTAAGTGAGTTGATGGATGAGAAAGTTGACTCGCTCGAAGAGATGCAACGCTTATTCGATGAATACAACGGGGATAGCGAAGCAGAACTATGTTACAATCACTTCGAGAAGCCTACTCCTAATTTATTCTTCTAAGTTAACGACTATCAAGCCCGCAAAATTTCTGCTGGCTTGTTCTCTTGAGATATAGTTTGTATATTTGTATAGCAAATAATTATTAACCTAATAAATGAAATACTATGGGAGAATACAATTGGAAAGATTTTTTTGAACAGAGTGACCGATTCATTCAAGAGTGGAGCGAATCTCCTGAGGAGTGTGCACGGAATAGTGTCTATCTGCAAGAAGCATCGGGTGGCGAAAAATCTTTTTTGTATGAAGACAAAGATTTTATGCCGGAACCTTTCTTGGGTAACCCCGAGAGATGTTCTGCCGTAATGCTGAATCTTAATCCTGCTGCCCCGATGGATAAATTCCGCGTGGATAAAAATTATGCCAAGAAAATTATTTCTGACGGCTATTCGGAGAGAGCCCAAAAGTGGACAATCTTTGAAGAGAATGATGGCGGTTTTATTTGGTGGGCAAAGAGAGAAAATTGGCTAAATAGAATTCTTGGTAATGAGGATACAACTCTAAAACCGTTTGCTATTGATATTTGTCCTTGGCATTCAAAAAGTTGGGGTGGACTGAATTATGAAAACGAATTAGTTGAGGAAATTAAAAAAAATGTTTTAGCACCTGCTTTTAATGCCGTTAAGAATTCACTTATTCCCTTTGCCATAGCCATAGGAAAGGACTTTTACGATGTTCTCACCATTAAAGATGAAAACAATGAGCCATATCTTGGATTTACACAAAAGGAATGCGTAGTGGCTGGTTGTTATAACAAACAAGCCGAGGATTTGAGAGTGATAAAGTGGCCTAAAAACAAGAATAAAGAACCTGTAAATAAAGCATTTGCAATATTTGAAAATGATAATAAAGATAGGATTTTGTGTATTTGGTGTCCCGATGGCGGATCTAATCAGCCACCACAAAGTGGTTTTGATGAGTTAGTTCAGAACTTTGTTAAAAAATATAAGAATAATATCTAAGTAAAGACTCCACCCCGACCTGCAAAGTCGGGGCGGTTTTGTCAAACTAATATCGAAGCAACTCTCTACATCAGATTGCTGAACAGATCTTGCTCAACAATGTCGAATGTGAACTTTACGTCAGGCATAATTTTTTGCAAAGTTCGTTGACGCACGATCGGTTTTACGGCAGAGAAAATTGTTAATTGCACACAATGCTCATCAAAAACATCGAACTCGTGGGCCATTTTATGATAAACAGCGTCAGCATTCTCAAAATGGGTGACGAGCAGCAGATGACACAGACCTTTGCTCTCAAAAGTTGAACGGTTGCTCACTTCGTTCCACGCAGCGAGCGGAAAGACGGCAAGCATCGCTTCGTCAATACAAACGCTCTCATCTTTGGTGCGAAACTCTAAAATCGTCACAAAGGGATCTTCTACAGACTTGGTCTTCTCTCTCATTTTCATACGCTTTATGTTTTAGGTTTAACTTCCGAATTCGTTTGCAAATGTAGAGTATACTTACGCCAAAATCTGGCATAAGTAATTTTTTGTGAAAAAATCGGAATTTTTTTTCGCAGCTTTTCTTTAACGCCACTTTTTGGCAGATGTTTTTATTTGCTTTGCATTCATAAAACAAAAAAAAGGTAGAAAATTATGGATTGGAGTAAGAAAAAACGACCAGAGTTGATCTCCGAGAGTTGTGAGGATATCCAGACAAAATGTGGGTGCATAACTCTCAAAGGCGTGGTGCGCAGTTGCCTCTATGACCACGGTTTTAGTTGTGACGAGGTGGAGATGACCGCCCCTTTCCCGAGCAGGAAAAGGCCCCTGTTCGCCCCCAATGATTACATCCTCGATGACGGAGAGCCCTTCGGAGCAAAGGCGTTGCGAAAGATATATCGAGGTGTGCTGAAAGAGCGCAGTCGTGAGCGATACCTCCAACGCAACAAGACAAAGATTGCGGAGGTGTTGCCGATATGGTTTGCCAACGATGCACAGATTGGTCTATTCAATGCCTCCGAGCGTAAGGCTCGCCGAGATTATACCCGACAAGCACAACGAGGGGAGATATCTGTCAACGAGATTAACAAACATCTTGCGCCCATTCGTGCAATGATGGAGCTAAATAGAGAGGCGACAATGCGCAAACACGAGCAGGAGGTAGATATCGCCCTGCGCCTTCGAGATTTGCGAGACTTGGAGTTCAACTATAACGATGCGTGCCAACTCTTTGGCGAGGATATTTGGGTGCTGTCATTGGAGCGCAGAGTGTGCCAAGCGGGAGATATCTCAAAAATGAACGAGGTGGCGATAAATCGATTTAATGATTTTGCATTTCTGTACAATATGCCGTTGCCCGAGTTTGAGTCGGGAGATATTTTAGAGGGAATAGGCTTCGGCATAGTGATGCTTGCCACTGCATTACGTCGTAATAACGAGGTAGTGGCAGTTGGTGCGATAGACGATGTGCGAGGTCGCAAGGCATTGAGGGCATTAGTCGGCAATAAACGACTTGCCGAGATACTCCCCAAAAGGGTTTATCAAGCCGTAACACGCCACGAGCAATTCTGCCTGCAAGGGTCGCTATTTTACAGCAAACAAAAGCGAGAGGAGTCAATAATAATCTATTAAGCAGATGAAACAACGCTACACAATCGGAAACTATGTAAAGATTTCGCAGCTCGATGAGCAGGGAAATGCTGCAATCTTTCTCACCGAGGCGGATATGCCACTGAAAGTGGTAGTTGGCAAGGAGTTGCAGGTGCGCCCTTGCGAAAGAGATGCCGAGTGGAGAAATCTCGGAGTAGTTGGCGATGTTCGCAACTACAAGAAGCGTAGCCATCTCGAGGTCTTGACCGATAGGGGTTGGTACGCCCTCGAAGTAAATGCCGGACTCGAAAGCGTAATGACAGACTTTATGAACTTTTGTGAGATTTAATATAACTATGGAACACTACATTGAACTTATTGACGGAACACGCATCGAAGCGTTTCCAAAGGCTGTACAGCCTGAAACTATAAAAGAGGACAAACTTGCACTCGACACTACGGGCGAGTATCTGCAGATTGGTCGGTCAAAGCGAAAGTCAAAGCGCAACAGCACCAGAGATGAAATAGCACAACAGCGAGGAGAGTTGCTTTGTCGTAACCTTCATCGACTAATTGCCGAGAGCGATAAAATTCTCGCCGACAGTAGAATGTTTCTTGCGCCCGTACCAATACAAAATGGGTTGGCATATTTCGGCACATCGGGCTTTCACAATCCAACACTTGGTGTATATATCGAGTGGTGGAAGCACCATAAATGCGCTTGGGTAATTGATGAGTTTGGCGAGAAGCAACCGCTGATCTATATTGCAGGTAGCCCACTGAGTGGTGCAAATAAGTGCGCCTATGTGGGAGCTGATGGCGAGAGTTATGGCGTGTCGGTCACGAAATTTGCACCCGTTTGGCAATCGTTTGTGAATGTAAACACCCGCTACACTGAGGCCAAGCAACGCTACGAGGCCTACACCATCGAGGAGGTTATCGAGAAATTATTTGGCTAAATACAACGGCTCCTTCTTTCGTATCTTTGACATATCAAACACACCCCTTCTTTACTCGCTTCAGCTCGTCGAGCGGAGTTGTGTCTTATTCTATTTCTACATCAAACCACAATAAGGCTATATGCCGAAGGTCTATGTACCTACGCCCTCGCTTCGGTGAGGGCTTTTTGTTTGGGAGGTTGTTGCTTTTGGCAAGAATATGGTAAAGGTGTTAAATCTTACTGTGTCCTGTTTTGTCACTCTGCTGCTCTATCTTTGCGGCGAGTTTGATGGCGCGAGGCGAGGGGAGAGGTGGGTGCTGTGATGATTTTTATCCTCGTGCAGGCGCGTGTTTCGATAATAATTCTTAACTTTGACTGATTTTACACCTACTATGAGTACCGCAGGACTTATCAACCGCTATGTGTGGTTCGTGACGACCATTTACAATCGTGGACCGATATCGCTCGCCGACCTACAGCGCCGCTTTGAGTCGCACTTTGGGCGTGGCGAGGAGCTCTCCGAGCGTCAGTTCCACCGTTATACCGATGCTGTGGAGGAGTTGTTCGATATCGAGATAAAGTATAGCCGCTCGCAGCGAGGTTATGTCATCGCCAACCGCGAGGGCATAGCCGATATGAGTATGCGCAAGTGGTTGTTGCAGACCTTCTCGGTGAACAACATTCTGCACCAGAGCCAAGAGCTCAAAAATCGCATCCTCCTCGAAGATGTGCCCTCGGGGCAGCAGCACCTGACGACCATCGTGGATGCGATGCGTGAGAATGTAGCACTCTCGGTCACCTATCAGAGTTTCGGCAAATCGGAGCCTTCGACCTTCGAGGTTGAGCCCTACTGCGTGAAGCTCTTTAAGCAAAGGTGGTATATGCTCGGCAAGAGCGATGGGTATGATGAGCTTCGCATCTATGCCCTCGACCGCATCGAGGCGTTGAGGCCTACCGAACGCAAATTCAAGTTGCCCAAAAGGTTCGATGCGTCAAAGTTCTTCGAAGACTACTACGGTGTAATCGTCAGCGACGAGGAGTTCGATGTCTGCCCTGTGGCGTTGAAGGTCGATTCGTGGCAGAGCAAGTATCTGCGTACCCTGCCTTTGCACCACTCTCAGGTCGAGGTTGAGCGCAACGAGGAGTATTCGATATTCGAGTACCGCCTCTGCCCGTCATTCGATTTTCAGCAGAAACTGCTCTCGATGGGCGACTCGGTGGGTGTGTTGTCCCCCGTGCTACTCAAAGATATTCTCCGCAAGAAAGCCGAAACGACCGCAAATAACAACGCCTCGGCCGGTATGGGCTCGCAGTACCATTTTAAGGTGTATAAAAAGTAAATGAGATAAAAGATGACTACCTACATCTCCGACATAGCGCACTACAACGAGGTGCTCTCGCGTGTGGCGAGTGTGAAGCATTCGCTGGTGATTGGCACTGCCGATATCAAAGATCTCTATGTGAAGGTCGGGGCGGGTCGTGAGCCATTTCTTGCGGTGCTCGACAAGCTCGTCAGACGAGGTGTGGAGGTGCAGTTGCTCCACGCCAAAGAGCCGGGTCCAAACTTCCAGGCCGACTTCGACAAACACCCCGCACTGATAAAGAAGTTGCATCGCAAACTCTGTCCGAGAGTCCATTTCAAAATCGTGGTGTTCGATGGCGAGGTCGCCTATATCGGCTCGGCAAACCTTACGGGTGCTGGCATTGGTATGAAGTCCGATGGCAAACGCAATTTCGAGGCGGGAATCCTGACCGACGATCTCGCTCTGGTCGATGCCGCTGCGGATCACTTCAATGCGGTGTGGTCGGGCGAATATTGCAAAGATTGTAAACGCAAAGATTTCTGCGGAATGCCTGTGACCAAGCAGGTTAAGAAGGCGAAGAGATAGGGTAGAGTGCAAAAAGAGAGTGTGAGTATGAATAACGGAACAACAGAAAACATCGAGCGTGACCCGTTGGTTGATGAGGTCGTTGAGTACGCCAAGGGGCAGACGAGATTGACCGCCTCGGGCATTAGCGAGAAGTTCTGCATCGGCTTCAACCGCGCCAACCGCATTATCCGACAAATTGACGAGGCGGAAATTGGTGCGAAGAGCACTCGTAAATAAGAGCCAATGCCAACACCTGTATTATTCACCAAGGTATTGCTAATGTAGAAGATGGGACCCATCTACTTCCAAACATTGGCTCGGGTGGTGCGTAGCCGCTATACTACGGCTAAATAGTCTGCCGAAACTATTGTGGCATCGCAGAGAACAACACTTTGCGGCACATTGCCCTCTCCCGCGACCTTGTTGAGTGGGAGTAGTACTGACTCTCGCCATATAACCTACGATATATGGTCTGTTGTAGCTCTTTTAGATGATGGCGCAGTGGGGTAGGCGCAGCTACGCTCGCGCCTTGTTGATGTGCTGGCGGTATTTGAGCGGTGTCTCGCCGGTGACAATCTTGAACCAGCGCGAGAAGTTGTAGCTCTGAGGAATGCCCACCTTGGCACCCACCTCTTCGATGGAGAGGCTCTCGGTAGCGAGAATGCACTTGCTCTCTTCGATGCGTAGTGTGTTGAGCCACACCTGGAACGAGATGTTGAGGTGCGAGTTGAGGAACTTCGATAGATAGCTATGGTTTGTTCCCAATGCCATAGCAACATCTTTGATCGAGAGGTTTGCCTCGCAGTATCTCTTCTCCTCCACCCATTTTTCTATTTTTGGCTCGAGCATCGCGGCTATACTCTTCGACACGGTGGTGCTTATTGGTGTGGCGCTTTGAGACGGTCCGTCGAGGTTGCGCATCTCGCAAATCTTCTTAGGGCTATAGTTCACCACCTTGAGTACCATAAAGATGTGTGTCACAGGACCCACTATAGCATAGAAAATCTGCAGTGTAGGGATATACCACGCTATGAGCGTAAATACGCTGAGTACCAGCGTGATCCATAACAATTGTCGCATCCAGCCGATCTCGGGGCTTGTGTCGTAGTTATCCTCGAGGTCTCGGCTCACCTTTCTCCACTCTCGGTCGCAGGTGTAGAACATCCATCCGCACTTGACAAGGAATATCGCGCCCAGAAGGTAGGTTACCCAATCTTGCGTTTTGGGGTAGAGGATACCGAGTACACCCATCAAGATCATCAGCACCAAGGGGGCTACGCCATCAGCGATAAAGTGTTGGCGAATCTTATGCTCTGACTTGATTAGAAATAGGAAGGCTGTGTGGTTGAGCCACGAGAATAGGAGCGAGACTGTAGTCAGTATCCAGAAGTCGAGAAACAAGTTGTGCTCCTGCTCGATGAGGGTGCGGAATATGCAGTAGGCGAACATAAGTACGAACCCCACACCAAGCGTATGGCGCGATTTACGATAGCCGATGAATTGCGTCTCTTTGGGTATGTGGACCGTAAGTATCAGGATGCCGAGAATTGCATAGATGAGGGCAAACCCGAAATTGAACATATGATACAAACCAATCTGCATCTCTTTGCATTGTGTTCTATTCCGTCACAAATGTAGCAATTATTTTTGCGTTTGCGTCAATTTTTACGATGAATTTTTTTGTTCCAGCGTAAATTTTTGCCTTTGCGTGTATTCTGGAAGTGTGTCTGTGTAAATTTTTGCCCTATTATCAATAGTTTTTGTGTAATTATATAAACCTCACTGCAATTTTTTGAAAAACTCAAATCTGTTGGTTACTTTGCATTGTAGTCAACGACGAGAATGACTCGACGAAACGAACTTAAAAAAACTAAAAAGAATAGATTATGAAGCTAAAGTTATTAATTGCTCTGATTTTTGGCATAGTCGTTACGGCTGGTGTCAAAGCACAGAATGTAGCCATCAAGAGCAACCTGCTCTACGATGTGACAGCCACCGTTAACCTCGGTGTCGAGGTGGGGCTGGCTCCAAGATGGACATTGGATGTGTCGGGAAACCTCAATGCCTGGAACATCCACGAGACTAAGCGTTGGAAGCATTGGCTGGTGCAACCCGAGGCTCGCTACTGGTTCTGCGACCGCTTCTCGCGCCACTTCGTCGGATTCCACGCCCTCGGAGGTCAATATAATATAGGAGGCCTGAAGAACAACATCACCTTCCTGGGTACCCCTTACAAGAATCTCACCAACAACCGCTATCAGGGTTGGGGCGTAGGTGCAGGTGTTGCCTATGGTTACGCACTGATTCTTGGCAAGCATTGGAATCTCGAGTTTGAGCTTGGCATAGGTTACATCTACAACAAGTTCGATATCTTCGAGTGTTCAGGCTGTGGTCGTCGTGTCGGCTCCGACACCCACCACTATTTCGGTCTCACCAAGGCAGCTGTAAATTTGGTCTACTTATTTTAATTAAACACCCCTGTAACGACTATGAAACGCTTTTTAACAACAATAATTGCAATTTCGGCATTTGTTAGCATTGCCGAGGCCGAGACAGTGAAGGGAGTAACTGTCGAGAGCTACACTATGGAGCGTAATGGTGACTATATCGTTGTGGATATGGAGCTCGACATCTCCTCTCTCAAGCTGAAGTCATCGCAGGCTGTTACCCTTACCCCTTGCATCGTTCGCGACACCATCTCTCGCGAGCTTCGCACCTTGGGTATCTATGGCCGCAATCGCCACTACTACTTCGAGCGCAACGAGGAGGCCAAGCCTACCTCGGATAAGGACATCGAGTACCGCAAGAGTAAGGCACCTGATAAGGTTACCTATCACGAGATTCTCCCTTTCGAGAGTTGGATGGATGGCTGTAAATTGGTATTCGAGCGTGTAGACTACGGTTGTGTAGGTGAGGCCTACAATCAGCAGGCGAATGTTATCGTCGAGCAGTTCCCTGTCAAGCCTTATCGTCCACGATTGATCTATGTTCGTCCCGAGACTTCGGGCGAGAAGCTCTATACCATTCACGGCTCGGCATTCGTAGACTTCCCGGTCAGCAAGATGGATATCCGCACCGACTATCGCAACAATCGCGAGGAGATTGCCAAGATTACCTCTTCGATCGATCAGGTGCGCGAGGATAAGGATGCGACCATCAAGTCCATCTCGATCAAGGGTTTTGCTTCGCCCGAGAGCCCATACGCCAACAACGAGCGTTTGGCTAAGGGCCGTACCGAGGCGTTGAGAAGGTATGTGGAGAGTCTTTACAAGTTCGAGGATGGCTTCATCACCACATCGTACGAGGCTGAGGATTGGGCAGGCTTGGAGCAGTTCGTGATTAACTCCAACCTCAAGCACAAGGAGGAGATTCTGGCAGCGATTCATTCGGAGCGCGATCCCGACAGCAAGGAGTTGTGGATTAAGAGAAACTGGATTGCAGACTACAACTACCTCTTCGTTCATTGCTATCCGGCATTGCGCCATTCGGACTACACCATTGAGTATACCGTGCGTAAGTATACTTCGCCAAAGGAGATTGAGAGCATTATGAACACCGCACCGCAGAAACTGTCGTTGGAGGAGTTCTACCTCTTGGCTCAGACATACGAGGAGGGTAGCGCACAGCTCCACGAGTTGTATGAGATTGCAGTGCGAATGTATCCTAACGACGAGATAGCAAACCTCAATGCGGCAAACTCAGCCATCTCGAGTGGTAACTACGACCGCGCAGCACGCTATCTCGACAAGGCCGGCAATCGTGCCGAGGTGGTCTATGCTCGTGGTGTGATTGAGGTCTACAAGGAGAACTACAAGGCGGCCGTGCCTTACTTCGAGGAGGCAAGCAAGCTCGGCATAGCCGAGGCTGCTCCGGCCATCGAGGCTATCAAGAACCATTGGCGAGTATCGTCGAAAAAGTAGAGTAAGCAACAAAAGAGACTAGAAACACAATAACAAACTCAAAAACAATTAAACTATGAAGACTAAGTATTTATTTTTGGCAGTAGCAGCTTTGGGTATGGCAGCTTGTACCGAGGTTGATGATTTTGCACAGAACAACGCACCTGTAGGTGGCGGTGTCGAGAAGGGTTATCTTGCTGTTGATCTCAATGCCGATGGCGCAACTCGCGCAGCTGGCGACAGCTACGAGGATGGTACAGCCGCTGAGCAGGCTGTAAGCAGCGCGGCATTCTTCTTCTTCGATGCAGCGGGCAATCCGTTCAACATCAATGCCGATGGCAACTACTTCAATGTGGCCGTAGCCGACAATGGCAACGCTGCGGCTCCGAACATCGAGTCGATGACCAATCCTGTGTTGGTTGTCGAGAAGTACAAGGGCGAGTTCCCTGCTTCGGTTGTAGCTATCGTAAACTATACGGCTACTGCATCGTTCCCGTTGGCTAATCTCCGCAATCAGATCTTTTCGGAGGGTCACACTTCGGGAGCAGACTTCATTATGACAAACTCTGTCTATGCTGATGGCGCCGGCAATGCAGTATATGCTACCCCTCTCACAATCGACAACTTCCAGACATCGGAGGCTGCCGCTCTCGAGAATCCTGTTACGATCCACGTTGAGCGTATCGTAGCAAAGATGAATGTTACAGCCGGCGCTACAGCTTTTGATACCGGTGTTCAGGTCAATGGCAAGAGCGTATTCGCAAGGGTGAATGGTTGGAGTGTTATTTCGAATCCAATGACATCGTACTTGATCAAGACTATCGATACCACTTGGGATCCGTCGACTCTCGGCTTCACCTGGAACGATACCCCTTACTTCCGTTCGTATTGGGCTGGTCTTTGCCAATCGGCTTCGAACCACACCTTCGCTTACAACGAGCTCACAAACAACGACTCTACAGTTGAGTATTTGGGCGAGTATGTAGGTGCTGCAAACAACGAGCGTACAAAGTATATCGTTGCTGCTCAATTGCAGGATGAGAATGGTGCGGCTATCGAGATTGCACAGTGGTATGGTACCTCTTACATTGGCGAGGAGGCTCTCTTGGCTGCTGTTGCTCCAACCTTGAAGCAGAAGTTTATGCAGTTCAATGGTATCGACACCTACACCAATATCGACGATTCGCAGCTCCGGTGTGTTGCAGGCAACGCTGCAGCCGAGAGCTACGAGGTTGTATTCCAGCTTGCTGAGGGTGTCGAGACCGACAACTGGTACGCATTCGACGGTGTGAACTACACCAAGATAGCTAATCCTAACGCTGAGCTTGCAAAGATTGAGCCTGCAAAGATCTGGAAGGACGGTATGACCTACTACTATGGCGATGTTAAGCACCTCGGTGTTGCAGGTTCGGTTGGTGAGTATGGTGTCGTTCGTAACCACAGCTACAAGGTGGCTATCCAGGGTGTTAAGGGCTGGGGTACTCCGGTTTACGACCCGACACAGCAGGTTGTGCCTGTTAAGCCTACCGACAAGGAGACCTACATCTCGGCTGAGATCAATGTTCTCTCGTGGAGAGTTGTTTCGCAGGATGTAACACTCCAGTAATCGAAGAGAAAGTTATTAGTTAGTGTTTTGTTAATATAGATGACGACGGGGTCTGTCTTGGCAGACGGTCGAGGCAGACCCCACTTTTTTCAACTACCTTAAGAGCCTCCGATGAGGTGCACTCCGATATCGGTGCAAAGAGAGATATCAAACCCAGAGCGGCTCCGAGTGAGAGCCCTCCACCAAAAGTGAAAAAGAGAACCCCTCGAGGGTAATATATATAGGCTGTTGAGGCCACCATAAGCGAGATATAAATAAGTAAAACATTAAAACTATATGACAATGAAAAACCAGATTAAAATCGGTAAGTGGGGATCGATGTTGGCCACTCTGTTCTTGGCGCTCTCGACAATCTCTTGCGAGAAGAGCATCATCTATGAGGGTGAAGGCGATTGCGGTACCTACTACAACATTTCATTCAAGTACGACTACAATATGAAGTACGCCGATGCCTTTACAAAGGAGGTGCGTTCGTTGATGTTGTTTGTCTTCGATGCGAATGAGACCCTCGTGCAGAGTGTGACCGTAGCTGATGAGGCTTCGCTCGCTACCGAGGGATTCTCCGTTCCACTGGAGCTTGCAGCAGGCAATTACGAGCTGCTCGCTTGGGCAGGACTTCAGAGTGGTGAGTCGTTCTCGCTTCTGGCAAATGTGGTTGAGGGTGTGACCAAGAAGCAGGAGTTGCAGGTTGCGTTGAATAGCGTAGCAGGCGTGTCGAACAAGGATCTGAAGCCGCTCTTTCACGGTGCTATGCCACTCACTGTGACATCGGAGCCGGGTACCTACAACGAGACTATGTCGCTGGTGAAGGATACCAATGTTATCCGCATCCTGTTGCAGCAGTCGAGCGACACCATCGTTGCCGAGAAGTTCCGCTTCGAGATCAGTGCCGACAATGGCCTTCTTGACTACGATAACAGCGTAGTTGCAGGCAATGACGTTCTCTACACTCCTTGGAGCATCTCTTCAGGTAGTGCCTCAACAGCATCTGTCGAGGCGAGTCGTGCCGACACCTCGGTATCGGTGGTGGTGGCCGAGCTTACCATCAACCGAATGATCGACGGCAAGAGCCCTATCCTCACCGTATGGAACAACGAGGAGAACAAGAAGGTACTCTCTATTCCGATTGCCGATTATGCACTTTTGGTCAAGGGCTACTACAATAGTCAGATGTCGGCTCAAGAGTATCTCGATCGTCAGGACGAGTACAATATGACCTTCTTCCTCGACGAGGATGGCAGCTGGTTGTCGGCTTCGATTATTGTCAATTCGTGGAAGGTGGTTCTCAACAACGATATCCTCTAATCCCACCAAGAGGTCTAATCCTATAACACATTTGTAAGTGCTATGAGATATAAGTTAAGATATATAGTGATGGCGGTAGTAGCAATCCTTGCCTCGTCGTGCAGCCTTGTGAACGACAATGGCAATTGCTTGCCGCTGGGCGATGCACGCGAGGTGAACTTCATCCTTGCAATCGACAGCCCGGGAGCAACCCGAGCGTCGTGGGAGGATGCCGAGGCCACCGACGAGCAGGGTGCATCGTTCGAGAACAGAATAGAGCCCGAGAGGATGCGTGTTGCGGTCTATACTGCCAATAACGACCATCTGGGCGATGTTGAGGAGCTGATCTATTGGGCAATCGACGACACGCACTCGCGCTACCAATTCAACGGTAAGTTGCCACGTGCGTTGATGAACCATATTGCCGGCTTGGCTGCTGGTACAGCGCCTCTCTACAAGTTTATGGTCTTTGCAAACTGCTCCGCGGGCGATAACGCCACTCTGGAGTACGATTTCGAGGATCTCAACACCGAGAACGGAGCTATTCCGATGTGGGGCGTTAAGCAGGTCGATTTGTCACCACTGTCGAACTCTGTTTCGCAGGACTTGGGTGTCATCTCACTGCTTCGTGCCACCGCCAAGGTCGAGGTTATCCTTGGTGAGTCGCTCGTCGATGCTTCGATTGAGAGTGTCTCGATCAACTACCATAACCGTCGTGGCTATGTGCTCCCTACAAGTTGGGATAGTGCTGCTGATACCAAGCTGATGGATCGCGAGGGTGTATTCAGACCATATCGTTCGCTACATACCACCCCTCACAACCTTATCGAGGCGGAGGATGGTCGAAAGTTTGTCCTGTATATGCCTGAGTACAACAATCAGCTGTTTGCCGATTACGAGGCTAAATTGTCGGTGTCGGTTGTCTATAATGGTACCACACTGAACTTCCCTGACGCATTGCAGTTCAAGCACTATGTCGGAGGCTCGGCTACGGGCTCGGCATCGAACATCGTTCGCAACACCATCTATCGATTCCGCATCACCAAGATTGCGGCCGGAGGATTGGAACTCAACTACGAGGTGGCAGATTGGGAGCGTAGCGATAATTGGGAGTGGATGCAGTATTTCGACTATCCAAACTACCACAATCCGGTACTGCCCGACACAGCTACTCGCGATGGTGACTCTTCGAACGATACCTATCCGAGTCGTCCGGAGATGTTCTACACCGCACCAAACACTGCCGAGGAGGTCTCGACCGATGTGGGAGCATTCTCGTGCTGGTTCCAGATGACCGGCCCAATCGATCAGTCGTGGATGCCGACATTGCGCCAGGCTTCGAACCTCTGCGTAATCCGTGTCTACAAGGAGATTGATTCGATGACCAGGGAGTTGGTCTACACCACCGAGAGCTCTGTGGCGGACCCTTCGCTCAGAAATGGCTCGAAGTTGGTGGCATACAGTGGTTGGTACAACATCAAGGTAATCCCTATTGATGCCTCATATTCGGGTGTTGCAGCGTTCGGTATCACCTACACCCAGGATTGGATGGGCTCGGGATCTCGTTATCTCCTCGTGAATGGTGAGGCCGACCATATCATCTGGCCAAACAGCGGCAACGAGGCACGCCTTATCAACATTCAGCAGGTTGCAAACTAACAAGAAGATTTAGATACTACTATGAAACGATATACACTTTACATAATGAGCCTTCTCATCGCCTCTCTCTCGGTTGCGTGTCACAGCGATATCGATCAGGAGTTGGGTGGTGGCGCACCAAATGGTGGCGGCATAGTGCTGAGCGTTGAGGGAGGTCATCTTGGGGTAGATATGCGTGCCGGTGATGTGGAAGATACCACCTCGGAGTCGGCTATTACCCACCTCGATGTGATGATTTTCAACGACGCTGCCGATGAAGAGGATTGTTCGCTCTTCTATCACGAGCGTGTCACTGCTGCAGGGCCGGATGGCACAGTACGCCTTGGTGTCAATATCAACGACATCGTTGTGGGAGCACGCTATTGGGTATTTGTTGTGGCAAATTCCACCCACGCGACTACAGACTACGCAGCTATGGCAAACCTCAAGGAGTTGCTTGCGCTCAACGAGGAGACCTTTAATATCCACCTCACCGCTTCGGGCTTGCAGAATACTCCTACGCACTTCTTGATGGATGGTGCAGCCTACAAAGGGGCAACCGAGCCGGCTTCTGCCTCGGCTATCGTCATTGCCGAGCAGCAAATCACCGATGTAGTGACCTTGAAGGTCAAGTTGCGTCGTGCAGCTGCCAAGGTTGTCGTTCTCCTCTCTACTGCCGAGAGCACCAAGATGCGTTTTACCGACAATATCGAGGGTGCAACCCCTGGTTACTATATGCGTAACACTCCTTATGAGAGTCGTGTCATCAACGACGGAGTTTTGCGTACGATCGATAATGTGGAGACTACCCACGAGACAATGAGCCCATACTACAAGTGGGTGAAAGATGGCGAGGGTAACATCACAGGTGTGGAGATTACCACCTATGTCTATAGCCACATTTGGGAGACATCGGATAGCTTCTCGCACGCTACCAACCTATTGGTCGACATCCCTTGCTACTACACCTCCGAGGTGAATGGCGAGAGTGTAACGAGAGGGCACCCCAACAACTACTATCAGGTCCCTTTGAGCAAGGATTTTAGGTTCGAGCGCAACCACTACTACTCGGTGACCGCCAATGTTCACGCACCGGGTGCAGAGGACTTCTCGGAGCCTGTCGAGGTGGAGAATCTCAACTACTCGGCATATCCTTGGACCGAGAAGGTTATCGAGGTGGGTGGCGAGGCTGGCCCGGTGTACCTGAAGGTGAATCTCGACTTCCTCAAGATGTTCAATACCGATATCGACGCTACCTCGTTGCTCTTTGCATCGTCGTCGCCTGTGACAATCACCGTCGAGAATGTATATTTCATTGATAAGTTCGGTTTCGAGGTGCCAATCTCAAATATTTACAACTTTAATATGTCGGCAACAACAGAGGCTCAGGCCTTGTCGGGCAATATCACCGTAAATAGCGATATCCCAACAAACAACACCACCCGCTACTTCACCCTCAGAGTAGAGAATGAGACCGGTCAGGTGGAGTACGTACAGGTAGAGCAGTATCCGTTGGTCTATATCAAGAACCAGGTTAGCTACTACTCGTATCGTTCGGACTTCGCAACGAGCGATGGTGCAGCAGCGACACCTACAGCAAGAGGCTCGGGTCGTACCAATGTTGCGCTCAACAGCTACAATAGCTCAACAGGTCGTTGGTCCTACAACTACAATACAGCGTCGAGCTGGAATAGCGAAAATCAGCCATTCTTCTACTCGAATGTAGTGCGTAGAACGTACGCAAAGGGCGAGAGCGCCAGCCAATCTACAGCTGCCCGCTCGGAGGGTCGTTCGAATATCGACCACTTCTCCTGGAGCTGGGATAATGGCGACGATGCGTGGACTATCGGTTATAGCGGCTCGGAGGATCCAGCGAATGCTCGTATGTACCACATCCGCATCACCGCAACATCGAAGGATTACAAGCTCACTAAGCCTCGTATGATAACCGATAACAATGTAGATTATTACTATACCGATCCTGCGGAAGACAACCGTCATATCGTCTCACCGTCGTTTATGACCGCTTCGCGTTTGGGCGTTGTATTCTCGGGAACATCCAAGGATAAGGCAAATACCGTCGCTAAGCAGCAGTCGGTGGCTCGCGACCAGTGTGCCTACTATGTGGAGGTTACTCGCGATCCTGAGACCGGTGAGGAGGTTATCTACGACGATTTCCGTCTTCCGACCGAGGCCGAGTTGATGATTATCACCGAGTTGCAGGGTACAGCCGATGTCAGTGCCGATGCTATCGACTACCTGCTCAACGGTATCTACTACTATGCAGCCTCGGGTCGTGTGTTCAACCCTAACAACGACCAGAATACACATACTCCACCAGAGTCGGTAACCTCGTCGTGGGGTATCCGTTGCGTGCGCGATGCATACTAAGCAGGCAAATAGTTTTCGTACAACAGATACAAAACAAGATAACACTACATAAGACTATGATAAAGAAGTTTTCATATATGATGATGCTCCTCCTTGCAGGCCTGTTTGTTGCTTGCCAGCAGGATGTGGAGATGGGCGACAACCCTCCGCAGATGAGTGCTCCCGAGGGGTATGTCAATATCGAGTTTGCAACAAATGTTCCGGCTATGACAGAGGTGGCGGTGCGAGGTGTCGACCCCGACGGTATAGATATTCAGAACCTGACACTCTTCTGCTTCAACGACTTTGGCTTGTATATCACCCACGTTGCAGCAAAACTCAACCCTGCAGCCGAGAAACCATCGTTGTCGGGCTTGTATGTGGCGACCATCCCAGAGGATACCCGCATCATCCACTTCGTGGGCAACCAGAATCCCGACCTTCTCGATGCCGATATGTTCATCAATCGCGCCGAGGATGAGATTCAGGACGATATGGTAGGTGCATCGGGTATGATCATCTATTGGAGTCGTTTCGTATTCTCGAACGAGGGTAGCTTCCAGCAGCAGCTGCTCAATGCCAACAATGGCGAGGGCATCAAGCTCATCCGCAATCAGGCTATGATCTCCATCGCCAACGGAACGAGCAATGGCTTTGTCAACATCTCGGGATATGCGGTCACCAACATACACGCTTTTGGTACAACTGCTCCACACCACCCCGTAAAGCGTTTCCCTGTGGTGGGTGATATGAGCAACGGAATAACCTCGGACTTTGTGTGGCCGGGCGATGATTTTGTCACATTGCCACAAAATCTCGCGAAGATGTCGGATATTACCGATGTCACAACCAAGCCCGAGGAGTATATATTCGAGCACGAGAACTCGTTGCAGGATCCCGTGAGTGTTATCTTGCGTGGTACTCCTGTGGGTGGCAATAGCGAGCTCTATTACCGAGTGATGATTATCGACGAGAATGGCGAGCAGATGATGATTCGACGCAACCATCACTACAAGCTCAACATCACAGGCAAGCTCACCTACGGAAGAGCAACCTTCGAGGAGGCGTTGACCGCACCCGCTACCAACAATGTGTGGGTAGCAGTCGAGGATTGGGTCAACGAGGTCTCCTACGAGGATATCACCCTTGCGGTCGAGGAGACCGACATTGTCTTGGGTGAGGATAAGGCGGGCTCCACAATCGACATCAACTACACCATCACAAGCTCGGCGGGTGACCTCACAAGTGACGATATTGCCGAGGTGCAGTGGTTGGAGGGCAACGCCGTGGCGGCACACTCGTTCAGCCACAACTTCACCACATCGGGTCGCACAGGTAACGGTAAGGTGACATTGCAGCTCCTCGAGATGGATAACAATCCGTCACTCAAGGGTACACTCATTGTGAAGAAGGGTCGTCTCTATCGCTATGTGCACATCACTCTCATCAAGACTCAGAAGTTTACGCCGGTATGGGCTGCCACCCAAATCTATGGAGGTGAGGTGGGCGAGCTGGCAACCCTCAAGTTTACTGTTCCTGAGGATTTCCCATTCTTCCCATTCAAGGTCTATGTGTCGGTCAACTCTCTCGATGCTCGCACCGAGACCACGGGTCGTGTATTGCCTGTGGTGCGAGTTGGCGAGGAGGACTACTACGGAGTGGATAACGGCTTGGGCTACAAGTATGTATACACTGTTACAGAGCCTGGTACACAGCGACTCTACCTTCATAGCGTGCTTACCCACGTAGATGGTGGCTCGGATAATATTATGCTCGAGGCTGAGTTTTTCGAGACGGTAACCAAGACCTTCCAATACGCTTCGCACCAGAACTATATCAGCGTGGATGGTTTGAACGAGTTGCGTGAGAGCGGTGTGACCGACGAGCCAATCTACTACAGACTCGTTCCGCGCAAGGTGAATGCTCCGGTGCAGCTCGACGTTACACTCAACGATGCGAATGGTCGTATCAACGCCGGTGCCAACGACGAGTTTATCGCCTACACCCGCACACTCGATTCGTTGCAGAATCAGGCCGATCGCGATATGTTCGGCTTGACCGAGGATTGGGTTTGGGACTGCGAGTTCTATCGTGTAGACGACAACTATTGGCAGCAGAGTACAAATGGTCGTATGATTATATTCAAGCCTAACAATATCAATAAGACAGGTGATGATAAGGGCAAGTATTCGATATACCTTAAGACCAATGTTGCCAAGAGTGATGATATGATTCGTATTGCCTCGAATCAGCCGGGTAGCAATTCGGCTTTGCCGGGTGTCAATGCTCCATACAGCGGAAATACCTATCGTTCATTCATCTTCGAGCTTGCAACCTACCGCCCATTCCGCTTCTGCGCTCAGGTGGGTATCAATGGCGGTACCCCTGTAGGCACTTGGAATACAGCTGCCGATATGATAACTGTTGCCGATGCGGTGGATGAGCTCGAGTGGTCATACCTTCCAAATCAGAAGGTGGATATCGAGTTGGAGGTGACCAGCTTTGCCGGCTCTGACGGTCGCTCGGCCGATCCGTTTGGTACCGCTTTCGAGGTATATATCGATGCTCCGATGTTGGCTATCGACCACTCTCGCCTCTCGCCGGAGATGGCGGCCAAGCTCAAGCCTCACGCAACAATCCCAGGTCGCTTTGTCTATACCGTAGATGCCTCGCGCGAGGCAGAGCGTGCAGTGGGCAATGGCAAGAGCGTCAAGATGGTTGATGCCACTGCTGTTGCGTCGCAGGCCAATGAGCGCAAGACTCTGCCTTTCGTAACGTCGGATATCACCTCGGCAGGCGAGATCGTTATTTCGTCGCAGATGGAGGTTGTGGAGTTCTTCGAGAAACGATTTAAGATTGATAATACCCACATCGAGGGTACCATCAAGTACGAGGCCGATGGCGTGGTTCGCTCGGTTGCTAAGGATGAGTTTGTGAGCTTCGCGGTCAAGAAGTCGGGTGTACGCATCGGCTCGATGACCATCACACGCGATGGACACTACTCGTTGAATCTTCGTGCCGAGTATGAGTTCAGTTGGACCGAGGATGAGTTGTTGCTCTCCTATATCGTGGGCGAGAAGGTCTACGAGATCACCATCGATAGCCTTGATACACTCTACAGAATGGCAACCCGTGACGAGGATATCATCCTCAGGGAGTAGTGAAATGAGCCCTGCTCGCAGTGCTTGAGTGCGGTGAGCAGGGGCTTGCAAAGAAAAATGTATTGATTTAACGAAAGAGGAGTATATGATTACGCGAAATAGAGCGAATTGGTTGATTTGTGGTCTGTCTGTCACTATATCATTGTGCGTGTTGGCGGTGTTCCTGTATGTGGTGTTCACACCCGAGATGGAGGATCGTGAAAATATACTTATAGGCACAGGCATCGGTCTCATCTCTTCGATATGTCTCACCATATATATATGTATGGATAAATCGTCATAATCTGTAAGGTGCGTTGGAGACCGTCTCAGATTGGGAAAAAAAGAATGTCGAAGCCGATTTTTTAGGGCATCTCTTGTTTGATTCGTGAGTTTTTATTAAGTTTGTGAGGGAAATTCACCCAGTATTAACTTCAAACCAATCAAACTATGAGCAAAAAAACTAACCTTATCACAGAGTGGTTGTCGAGCGAAGGCTACAAGCACGAGGTCGATTCTGATGGCGCAGTTATCTTTAAGTACCAGGGTAAAAATATGATCTGCCCTGCTGACGATGAGGATCCGCTCTTCTTGCGCATACTTATGCCAGGTATCTACGAGATTGAGGGTGACAGAACCAAGGCACTCGAGGCTATCAACTCTGTATGCTTCGATCGCAAGGTTGTGAAGGCCTTCGCATACGAAAATACCGTACACCTCTCGATCGAGATTCTCATCGATACAACTCCGGATCTTGATGACTTCTTCGAGCGTTGCTGCGATATGTTGGTTCAGGCACAGCAAGTGTTCTACCACCATATCAATGAGTAGTAAACTCCGCTTTTTCGGGCTGCGAGCAGCTTCAAAATAGCTCTTGTTATACAGATTCTCACAAGATGAGGGTGTCCCAAAGAGTTATTGGACACCCTCCTCGTTTAATTTCACAATAAAACAGGAGATATATAATGGCATTTTTGGATAAGGGTGATAGCATTGGCGCATATCGCGTTCAGAGCCTAATCAAATCAAACGTCTACACCGAGACCTATCGTGTGGAGAGTGAGCAAGGTGTTGTCTGCTTCCTCAAACTCTTTGTGCTTAACCGTGTTCCGCAAAATCTTGTCGACCCTCAAACCAAAAGGGTGCGAGAGATTGAGTTTGCGCAGCAGCTCAGCCACAAGAATATTGTGGGATGCATCGAGTCGGGCGAGAAAGAGATAGGTGGCGCAAATTGTCAATACTACGTCACAAACTATTTCAACGGAGTGTTGCTTGCCGATAAGATAGGTCAGGAGGGTAAGCTTCAGGAGGATGTCGCTGTCAAGATTTTCAGGGGTATTCTCGAGGCATTAAAGTATCTGCATAGTCGTGTTCCGGTGTTGTGTCACAACGATTTGGATCCAACCAACATCATACTCAACAGCGTGAACAACGATGAGGCCGAACTGATAGATTTGGGCCATATCTCGGAGCGTGCCTACGGAACAGCCTGCTTCGACACATCCGATATCGATCCGCTCTATCACGCCAACGAGACTCGAGTTTCGATATTCGACGAGCAGTCGGATATATTCTCGGCTTGCGCCACTCTGTACGCTATGTTGACGGGAAACGCACCCTGGAATATCGAACTTCCCGAGGAGGGTACCTACCGAGAGAAATTTGCCCCTCTGCACCAATATCGAAAGAGCAATAAGCTGGATTTCGGTACTGTTGAGGCGAGCGACAAGATTCGCTACATACTGAAGCGCGGTCTCGAACTGAAGAATACCGAGCGATATGCGAATGTGGATGAGATACTCTCCGACCTCGACTCGTCGGATATAGTCGAGAACAACGACTCATCGGGTGGCTCATCCGCTCCTCACAAGTCGCAGCCACAGCAGTCGAGTGTCTCGAGCCAGAGCCCTAATCGTGTGGAGTTCCACATTCAGAAGGGCGAGGGTAATGGTTTTGCAGATATTGCAGGAATGGCCGAGCTGAAGAGCTTGTTGCAGCAGAAGGTTATCTTTGTTCTCAAGGATAGGGAGATTGCCGAGCAGTATAGAATATTCCCACCTAACGGAATGCTTCTCTATGGCCCTCCGGGATGTGGAAAGACCTTCTTCGCCGAGAAGTTTGCCGAGGAGACAGGCTTTAACTACCTGTTGATCAAGGCGTCGGACCTTGCAAGTTCGTTTGTACACGGTAGTCAGGAGAAGATTCGTCAGCTCTTTGATCAGGCTGCGCAGAATGCGCCTATTGTGGTCTGCTTCGATGAGTTCGATGCCTTTGTTCCTGACCGAACCTGGAATAATGTAGCCTCCGAGGAGGTTAACGAGTTCCTCTCGCAGATGAACAACTGCTCAAAGCGAGGAATATTTATCGTGGCAACGAGCAATCGCCCCGACAAGATCGATCCGGCAGTCTTGCGTACGGGTCGATTGGATAAACTCATCTATGTGCCATTGCCCGATTTCGAGGCTCGCAAGGAGATGTTTGCAATCCATCTGCGTAACCGTCCTTTGGAGGAGAATATCGACTATGAGGAGCTGGCTAAACTGACCGAAGGCTACATTGCGAGCGACATAGCCTACATTGTCAATGACTCGGCAACCATAGCCGCCTACTCTCGAAAGAAGATTTCTCGAGAGTTGCTCTTGACCTCCGTAGGCAATACGCGCCCTTCGGTCTGCGCTGATAGTCTCAAGCAGTACGAGAAGATTAAGGAGAAGATGGAGTCTACCGACCGTCGCAATGTGAATGACCGCTCGGTTGTGAGCCCACTTTAGTTGAAATCTCAAAAAAATGAACAACAATGAATGATATTAAGAATATTTTTTGTCCCAATATAGTCGAGGAACGCCCTCTGAATATGACCATAATCGACGTCTATTCGCGTCTGATGATGGATCGTATCATCTTCCTCAGTGGCGAGGTCAATGGCGATAAGATGGATACCATTGTGGCCCAGATGCTATTCTTGAACTCGCTTAACCACAACCCTATCCACCTCTATATCAATTCGGGTGGTGGCGAGTGCTATGCAGGTTTGGAGCTTGTTTCGGTAATGCGATATATCGAGTCGCCGGTCTATACCACAGTGCTGGGTTTGGCGGCTTCGATGGCGGCCGTCATTGCCAGCAATGGCGAGAAGGGCCATCGCAAGGCGTTGCCATACTCTCGTTTTATGATTCACCAGCCAAGCTCGGGTGTCGGATACTCGACATTCCGTGACCAGCAGATTCATCTCGAGGAGATGCAGAGCCTCAAGCACGATCTCTACGAGGTGCTTGCCGACAATAGTGGCCAATCCATCGAGGAGATCGAGCGTATGTGCGATCGAGACAATTGGATGAAGGCTGAGGAGGCTATCAAACTCGGCTTCTTGGATGAGGTGATTCAGAATAAGTAGAGTCTCCTGAGAATAGACACATAATTTCACGAGGCTGTTGTGAATTTACAACAGCCTCGTGAATGCGTCATATAAAGCCCTTCGGGCAGTTGGTTTTGTGTGAGCCCTCTTCCAGTTGCCGGTGCTCTGCATATCGGCTTTGGTCAGGGCTCGGCGGTAGGCGTGGGTGAAGAGATCCCCGCTCTTGCGGTGGTGGTAGCGGATGGCAAATGCCTCATCTTCGGTGAGCTGGTAACCGCATCGGGCGAGTATCTGGATAGCTCTCGCAGGGTGCTGACCATCGAACTCCCAACCGTGCAGTTTAGCCTTGCCCAAGTCGTGAAGGAGCGCACATATAGCAATCGAATCCTCGGAGAGATTCGGGTTATCTCGCTTCATCAATTCGTATATCTCGAGAGAGTGTGCGACAAGCCCACCACGCTCCTTGTGATGTGTGTAACAACGTGCTGTGGCATAGTTGCTTGCCTTGAGGTACTCGATGAGCTTGTCGGTTCCTGGGCGGTTGATAGCCGCCAATAGATCAATTACTCGTTTCATCTGCTATCGGTTTAAGAGTGTCGGGGTTACTAATACGTTGTCAAGTTCAAGCGCCCAAGCGAAGAGCGCGCGGAACTCCTCGGTGGTGAGCATACCGCTCTCGATGCCAATGTCGTGGAGATGCCAGCGCAGATGCTTGCCATCCTCGCACTTGCGGCGCAGCAACGCAACCTGCTCCTCAAGCAAGACAGGGGTGTCACCCAGGATTATAAGCGCATAGCCCTCGTTGTAGTGGCGGTGGAATCGCGATGGGTGGGTGAGGTAGTATGAACTCTCGCCTTTGGTGTCGTACTCGTCGGAGGCGTAGATTACGATATCGTTCTTGCTCCATCGCAAGGATTTAGGCGGTATCTGCTTCGATGCTCTCCAACTGGTGCCATCCACCCTGTTTACCACCTCGAGAATGTCGGATGGGATGTAGATGAGCACTTGCTCGACAATCTCGTCGGGTACACCGTAGTAGGCTGCGGCAATGCCTCCCGCAATGGCTGCTTCAGTGTCGGCATCGCCACCCAAGTAGATAGCCTTGCGGATGACATCCTCGTAACTCTCGCCGCAGAGGAATGCAATGAGTGCATCTTGTACCGATGTGTATGCTCCCACTACACGCTCGTGGTTTGCCTCGCGGTTGGCTTGGCTTCGGTCGGTGCGTGCCACTCTCAACTCCTCGCGTAGGGTGTCGTATGGTCTGCTCAGGTCGTAGTTGAAGTGACTCTCAATGTGGTCACGAATCGCCTCCTTCGTAGCACCGTTACGGGCAAGGAATATGGCGACTGCTGTTGCTTGTGCCGCCTCGATGGCCTCCTTGCTATTGTGGCTTGGAACTGCCGACTCGCGAGCCAATGCCATACACTCCTCGATGGTGGTGGCAAGGAATCCCACCGAACTTACACGCATCACCGCACCGTTGTGGATGCTTGTGAGGCTTGTGCCTGGTGCGGAGTTGCAGAAACGCTTGAACGAACTTCCGTAGCCTGCGTGCGGGTAGTTGGTTGCCCACTTGCGAAGTGATTGATCGATGCTTACCCTCTTGCGGTCGAGCATCCACTCTGCTACTGCTACGGTGAGTACTGTGTCGTCGGTGATGGTCGATAGCTTGGTGAATAGCTTGAATCCCTCTCTTGAGACCGGCTTCATCTCTCGCGATGAACCCGCAATATCGCCTATGATGGCGCCTATGATACCTTTCGTCATTCTGTTGTTGTGTTATGTAATCGAGGCTATGCTCTTGTAAATATAGATGTTTTACTCGATATAATCTATCATAGAGACCGGTTTTTGTACTCTCTTGTTTGAAAAAATGCGAAAAATGGCTATATTTGATATCCGAATTGGGCACTTGCCCTCTGCGTGTTCACTATGAAGAGACTCTGTACCATATTTATATTTGCGATATGTTCACTCTGGCTGGGTGGCTGCATCAACGACGATGTGCCGGGCAGGCGTGAGGTGGTGCGTATGGGTGATCTCTTGCCCGACTTCGCCATTACGATGAACGATGGTAGCGTGGTTACGGGTGAATCGCTGCGTAAGAGCGTCGCTGTGGTGCTCTTTTTTCACACGACCTGTCCCGATTGCCAACAGTTGCTACCCCAGATACAACCCCTCTACGATGAGTATTCGCCTCGAGGAGTAGCCTTTGCGCTGATTGGGCGCGAGGAGTCGGCAGCGTCGGTTGCCGCTTTTTGGTCTGCTCACAACCTCACAATGCCATATTCGCCTCAGGAGGATAGGGCGGTCTACTCGCTCTTTGCCAAGAGTCTCATTCCCCGAGTCTACATTAGCGACAACGAGGGGCGTGTGCGCTACATCTTTACCGATGACCCCGTGCCATCCTACGCTGATATAGAGTCTGCCTTGGATACTATCCTATAGGATTCTCCCAAATAAAATATAAGGAACACACTCTGAGTGTGCTCCTTATACTTTGTGCTATCTCTCGAAAGAGGTTTAGAACTCCGATGTGAAGTGGAACTTGATGTCGGGGAACTTCTCCTGTGCCAGAGCTAGTGAGTAGCTTGTGTCGGCGAGGAATACATCGCGACCGTGCTTGTCGTGCGCCATATTGGCGTGCTTGCGACGCTTAAAGTCGGCCAACTGCTCGGCATTGTCGCTCTCGATCCAGCAAGCCTTGTGGATGGAAATAGGCTCCCAGCGACACTTTGCGCCATACTCGTGCTCCAAGCGGTACTCGATAACCTCGAACTGAAGTTGTCCCACCGTACCGATGATTTTACGACCATTCAACGATGAGGTGAACAACTGCGCCACACCCTCGTCCATAAGCTGGTCGATACCCTTTGCCAACTGCTTGAACTTCATCGGGTCAGCATTCTCGATGTAGCGGAACAACTCCGGCGAGAATGACGGAATACCCGTAAACTTGAGCTTCTCACCTTCGGTGAAGGTGTCGCCAATCTTGAAGTTACCCGCATCGTGCAGACCCACGATGTCACCCGGGTAGGCAAAGTCGATAATCGACTTCTTCTCCGCCATAAAGGCTGTAGGCGAGGAGAACTTCATCTGCTTGCCACTCGAGGCGTGGAGATAGTTCTTATTGCGTTCGAACACTCCCGAACATATCTTCATAAAGGCGATACGGTCGCGGTGGTTCGGGTCCATATTTGCGTGAATCTTGAATATGAAGCCTGTCATCTTTGGCTCCTGCGCCTCGACAATGCGTGTCTCGGTAGTCGATGGGCGTGGAGATGGTGCGATGCGGATGAAGCACTCGAGCAACTCGCGCACACCAAAGTTATTCACCGCCGAGCCGAAGAATACAGGAGCGAGCTTGCCCGCCAGATACTCCTCATTGTTGTACTCGTCGTAGACACCCTCGACCAACTCCACATCCTCGCGCAGACGGTTTGCATACTGCTCGCCGATGATTGCGTCAATCTCCTTCGAGTTGATGTCGTCTATATCTACGGTCGAGGCGTTTGCTGTCAGGCGCTCATCCGAGGTGAATAGTGAGATGTTGTGCTCGTAGAGGTTGTAGACACCCTTGAACGAAGGACCACTTGAGATAGGGAATGCCAGAGGGCGCACCTTAATCTGCAACTCGCGCTCAATCTCGTCGAGCAAGTCGAACGGATCCTTGCAAGGGCGGTCCATCTTATTCACAAAGACCATCACAGGGGTGTTTCGCATTCGGCAGACATTCATCAATCGGCGAGTCTGTGTCTCGACACCCTTAGCTCCGTCGATAACGATGATTACTGAGTCCACTGCGGTGAGTGTGCGGTAGGTGTCCTCGGCAAAATCCTCGTGACCAGGGGTGTCGAGGATGTTGATTTTCACACCCTTGTAGTCGAATCCCATCACCGAGGTGGCAACCGAGATACCACGCTGACGCTCAATCTCCATAAAGTCGGAGGTTGCGCCCTTCTTGATTTTGTTGCTCTTTACCGCACCTGCGATGTGGATAGCACCACCAAAGAGGAGTAACTTCTCCGTCAAAGTGGTCTTACCTGCGTCAGGGTGGGCAATTACTGCGAATGTTCGTCTTCTTGCAATCTCTTCGTTTAGTGTCATATCTCTTCGTGGCTCAAATCGTTCCGATGGACTCTTTTTCCACCAATCTTCGGTAGTCAAATTCCTCACATACGCCTAAGTATGCTGCGGATTTGACTCCTTGCTTGGCGAAAAAATAGCCTCATCGCCTCCGATTTTTTTGTTTTGGTATAATTTCGCTATTTTCTCGGGCGCAAAGATAGAGAAAAAAAAGAAAAGCGGAAAACTTTCATTTGTTTTCCGCCAACTTTCAACTCTCAACTCTCAACTCTTAACTATTTCTGCGGTGGATAGTCGATGGTGTAGTGCAGACCTACCGACTCCTTGCACTCGCGGGCCTGCTTGATGGTGAGGTAGGCCACGGCAATCATATTGCGCAACTCGCACAGCTCGCGACAAGGCTTGGTGCGGTTGTACAACTCCTCGGTCTCCTGCCAAATCACCGCCAGACGCTTCAAGGCACGCTCCAAACGGAGGTTTGAGCGCACGATGCCCACATAGTTCGACATAATCGAGTGCAACTCCTTGCGATCCTGCATCACCAAGACCATCTCCTCGGCCTCGGCCGTGCCCTCGAAATCCCACTCAGGAATACCCTCCTGGAACTCCACCTTGTCGAGCTTCTCGAGTGCGTGCTTGGCTGCGATGTCGGAGTAGACCACCGCCTCGGTCAACGAGTTCGATGCCAAGCGGTTTGCTCCGTGCAGACCTGTGCAGCTGCTCTCACCCAAGACATAGAGGCGACGAATCGAACTCTCGCCATTATAGTCGACCTTCACGCCACCGCAGCAGTAGTGCGCCGCAGGGCATACAGGGATCATATCCTTGGTAATATCGATACCAATCGAGAGGCACTTTTCGTAGATGTTCGGGAAGTGGTGTTTGGTCTCCTCAGCCGGCATATGTGTAACGTCGAGATAGACAAACTCCTCGCCTCGAATCTTCAACTCGTGGTCTATCGAGCGAGCCACCACATCGCGTGGTGCCAATGACTTCATCGGGTGGTACTTATGCATAAACTCCTTACCATTTTGGAGTCGGAGCACAGCTCCATAACCTCGCATCGCCTCGGTGATGAGGAATGATGGACGCTCGCCGGGGTGGTAGAGCGCGGTAGGGTGGAACTGAATGAACTGCATATTTTCGGTCTTAGCCTTGGCACGGTGGCACATTGCTATACCGTCGCCGGTGGCAACATTTGGGTTTGTGGTTGTATGGTAGATATTTCCGCAACCTCCTGCTGCTACAACCGTAAACTTCGCAAGTACGGTCAGAATCTCGTTGGTCTCGGTGTTGAGCACATAAGCTCCGAAGCAGGCCAAGCCACGGGTGTGGCGGGTTACAATCTCGCCGAGGTGGTGCTGCGTGAGCAGATCGATGGCGAAGTGATCCTCCAAAATCGTGATGTTCGGATGGTTGCGTACTTGCTCGATGAGGGCACGCTCAATCTCGGCACCTGTCAAATCCTGATAGTGGAGTATGCGATGCTCGGAGTGGCCTCCCTCGCGGTGAAGGTCGAAACCTCCATCCTCTCTGCGGTCGAAGCGGGTACCCCAGCGAATCAGATCCTCGGCAGAGCGAGGTGCATTCTTCACAACCAATTCAACGGCCTTCGGGTCGCACTTGCCTGCACCGCAGACGAGGGTGTCCTCGATATGTTTCTCGAATGTGTCGGGGGCATAGGTTACAGAGCAGATACCGCCCTGTGCATAGTTGGTGTTACACTCGTTGAGTTTACCTTTGGTAACGATGGTAACTGTGGCTGTGTCGGCTACTTTGAGGGCAAAGCTCAATCCTGCAGAGCCCGAGCCGATAACCAAAAAATCACTTTTCATCTTGGTGTGATAGTTTATTTGTGGCACAAATTTACTAAAAAAAGAGAAAATGCCTATCTTTGCGTATTAAAATTACAACAAAACTATGAAAAAAAGTATACTTTGCATCTACGTAGCGACGCTTGCCCTGCTTTTGCCGACCATAGTTTCGGCGCAGCGCATCGAGCGAACAATCAACGAGGCGTGGCGTTTTCAGCGCGATGGAAAGAGTGTCGAGGTGGTGGATATACCCCATTCGTGGAATCGGTATGATACTACGGACGATGTACCCGGTTACTTCCGTGGCGTTGGCATATACGAGAAACTCCTGCGAGTGAATGAATCGATTGATGACCACTCGTTCTATCTCCGCTTCGAGGGTGCAAATCAAGTTACGGAGTTGTGGGTTAATGACAAGTATGTAGGCAAGCATATCGGTGGCTATTCGGCATTCTGCTTCGATATTAGCGGCTACTTGCGACAGGGCGATAATGCGCTGAAAATCAAAGTCGATAATAGCCATAATGCCGATATCCCGCCCCTCTCTGCCGACTTTACATTCTTTGGCGGAATATATCGTGATCTCAATCTCATTGTAACACCTAAAATCCATATCTCGACCACCCACTACGCATCGAGTGGTGTCTATGTCTCAACATCGGAGTTATCGGACCACTCGGCAAAGGTCGAGTTGCGTACAATGCTCACCAACAACTGTGCTAAAAAGGCTGCTGCCTTTCTCTGCCACAAGATTGTTTCGCCCGAGGGTAGGGTAGTGCGTGAGGTGAAGGCGAAGGTAGCACTTGCCCCACAGACGCAAAATATCGAGCATATCATTGGTTGTTCGCTCCAGAATCCGCAGTTATGGAGTACTGATAAACCGAATCTCTACAAGGTCTATACATCGCTCTGCGACAAGGAGGGTAATGTACTCGACAGGGTGCTCAATGTTATTGGCTTGCGTTCGTTCTCGCTCGATGCCGAGCGTGGATTCTTCCTCAATGGCAAGCCTCTCAAGCTGATGGGAACAAACCGTCACCAAGACTATGTGGGAGAGGCGAATGCCCTCAGTGATGCCCGCCACTTGGCCGATTTGCGCGATATTAAGGCGTTGGGTAGCAACTTCCTCCGTATATCACACTATCCGCAGGATAGACTCGTACCGCAGATGTGCGACAGACTTGGAATGGTTGCATCTATTGAGATTCCTATCGTCAATGCAGTGACACCGAGCGATGCCTTTCAGAAAAACTCGTTGGAGATGATTCGCGAGATGGTCTATCAGGATTTCAACTCGCCATCTGTGGTGATTTGGGCCTATATGAATGAGGTTTTGTTGCGAATGCCTGTCAATAAGAGGGATGAGGCGGCAGTGACTGCATACTATGCGGAGGTCTGCAGGCAGGCGAAGGCAATTGAGGGGTTGCTCGACGAGATAGACCCTTCACGCCTTACGATGTTGCCTTGTCACTCGTCGTGGCGCAGATATAGTGCAAGCGGATTGCTGAACTTGCCCGATATCGTGGGTTGGAATGTCTACTTTGGATGGTACTCCGCTACGACAGATAGCTTTGCACGATTTGTCGATAAGATTCACGCCAATTTTCCTAATAAGGGGTTGATAATCTCGGAGTATGGTGCCGATATGGATGCACGACTCCACACGATGCAGCCCGAGCGATTCGACTACACTTGCGAGTATGGCGAATACTTCCATCGTCGCTACCTTGCCGAGATACTCAAGCGCGATTATATCATAGGTGCCAATGTGTGGAACTATGCCGATTTCCATAGCGAGGCGAGAACGGATGGTATACCACACATCAACAACAAGGGTCTGGTTGAACTCAACCGTGAGAAGAAGGATGCCTACAGATTGCACAAAGCGGCATACTCCACCGATCTCTATGTCGAGATTGGAGGTAAGTCGTGGCGCAATCGTGGCGGTGTTACTCTCGATGGCGTATCTCGTCAACGATTGTTCGTATTTAGCAATGCCGACAAGGTGGAGCTCATCCATAATGGCCGCTCGCTGGGTAGTGCCGATGTTGTCGATTTTGTGGCAGAGTTCGATGTCCCATTCGTAGATGGTGCGAATCGAATGCGGGCTCTCGCTACGAAGGGTGACAAGAGTGGTGCGGATAGTGCGGAGTTGCAGTTCAAGGGCTATCCGAAGGTGGTGTCAGCCGACTTTGATGAGTTGAATGTGATGCTCGGTACGGTGCGCTATTTCGACGATCGCAAGGATAATATCGCCTGGATACCCGAGCAGGAGTATAGCAAGGGCTCGTGGGGTTATGTTGGTGGCGAGGCAAATCGTCCATTGGCGAGTGATCGCAAGAGTACACTGCCTGCTACTATGAACATCGATTTTCCGAATACCGAGAATGACCCATTGTGGCAGACTCAGCGCAAGGGGTTGCAGTCGTTTAGGGCAGATGTGCCTGATGGTAAGTATTGCGTCGAGTTGTACTTTGCCGAGTGGGAGTCAGGCAAGAAAAAGGAGGCGCTGGCCTATCTTTTGGGCGGCGGTGCAGCTTCGTCAGATGGCGCTGCAAATCGTCTGTTCGATGTAGAGATAAATGGCGTGAAGGTGCTTCGCTCCTTCGATATCGCTGCCGAGGTGAGTGCCGAGTATGGCATCATCAAGAAGTTTGCGGTGGATATCGATGGCGGTAATGGATTCTCGGTCGACTTCCTCCCAATCAAGGGCGAGCCAACACTCTGTGCAATCAGAATCTATAGGGTGTTCTAATCTACCATATGAGTGGCAGTATGCGCCACTTTACTCGATTGCAGTAGTCGGTGTACCCCTCGAGTTCGGCTTTGAGGAGTCGCTCCTCGTCGAGTGTTCTTATGACAATGACGGGGATGTTGATGGCGAATGGTATGAGTGCCCATATCGAACCTAACACAAGCGGCATCGAGAGGAATAGCAGCAGCGTGAAGAGATACATCGGATGGCGCACTACCGAGTAGAGCCCTGTGTCGATAACCTTCTGATTCTCTGCTACCTCGATGGTACGCAAGAGCCAAATATTCTCACGCATCACCTCCATATAGCCCAAGTAGGAGAGTAGCAAGAGTGCCGAGCTGCCAATGACCAGCTCGCTGGGTGCTGCGCTCCATCCGAAGCGATGGTCAAGACCTGCCACGACGAAGCCGACGATAAACGAAAGTCCCGAAAGTCGCACCACACCACTCTGCTTTTTGCGCTTCTCTTTTGAGTTGAGTCTGCGCTCGAGTAGTTCGGGCGAGAGTATGAGCAACCCTATGCCCAAAATCAGCATAGGAATCATCAGCAGACCAAGCAGTAACCACGCACCTCGGTAGTGGAGTGTGCCGGCCGAGAGAAATAGCGGTGCGCCCATCAATGCCGCCCCCGCCACATACTTTGTGAGTGCATTCACTGCCAGTTTCGTTCTGCTCATACTCTTAAAGGTTTTGAGTGTTCAGTAACCTCTCTACCGCCTTGCGCCCCTCCTCGCCGAGCGAAATGGTGTAGTCGTTGACAAAGAGTGCGATGTGCTTGTCGATAACCTCGTCTTCCAACTCTTGTGCGTGCTCTTTCACGAAACTGCGCGATGTGAGTGGATTGTCGAAGGCGAATTTGACACTTTTTGATAATAGGTTATCGAATTTCGATATTGTATTTTTGTCAATTTCTCGTTTAACGATAATAGCGCCGAGTGGAAGAGGTAGATTTGTCTCGCTTTCCCACAATTTTCCGAGATCGGCAACCAACTCCAGATTGCGACGCTCGTAGACAAATCTGCCTTCGTGAATCAGCACGCCAGCATCCACATCTCCTCGCTCAACTGCCTCGGCAATTTCGGAGAAGAGCATCTGTCGCACCTCCTTAATCTCGGGGAAGTAGCGACGCAACAGTGCGTTTGCCGTAGTGTTCAGACCTGGCGAAGCGACGGTGCGTATTGGGGTGGTTTCGCCCTTGCGTCGCACGAGCAACTGACCATTGCCACGACCAAGTGCCGAGCCGCTATCGAGCAGCGCATATCTATCTTGCACAAGGGGATAGACCGCATAACTGATCTTTGAGATGTCGGGCTCGCCACGCAATACACCCTCGTTCAACTCCTCGATATCGTGGTACTCCACCGCAAGGTCGAAGTCGTGGTCGATGCGATGGTTGATGATGGCGTCGAATGCGAATGTGTCATTCGGGCAGGGCGAAATATGTAGTGATAGTTTCATTATATCTCCCTTTTGAATGTGTGGCGACCTGGCTTTGCCGTAATTATACTATGGTCGCCAAATGGTAGCTTTATCTTTGCGGTAGTACCAACAGGAACTTTGCAGTCCAGCGAGAATGTACCATTTTCGATACGCCATACCACCTCAATTTCTCCATATACAGAGTTGAGCGAGTAGCGCAAATGGTCGAGCCCTTTCGGTATCTTTGGTGCAACCTCAAATGTGCGATATCCCGCCTCCAGAGGCTTTAATCCTCCGAGATGGCGGTAGAACCAGGCCAATCCACCTCCCCACATAGGGTGGTTGCGAGAGTGTCGCGGATTACCATCCCAGCTCTCCCACAGCGTTGTTGAGCCTTGCTCTATCCAATAGCCAAAACTTGGGATTGTTCGCTTGTTCATCATTGAATATGCCAAATCGACCTCTCCCATTTCGCACAGCACATCAAAAATATGTCGTGTACCTACAATTCCGGTTATGAAGTGTCCACTCGCCTCGTTTATTTCGCGCTTGAGGGCTTCGAGGGCCTCTTGCTGGTAGTTGTTCGGCATACCCATATATAGGGCGAAAACATTTGCACCGTGTTTGCCATAGCTACGCTCTTCAGCATTGTAAAAACGCTTGTGATAGGCCTCTACGGTGCGTTTGCGAAGCGAAGCGTAGTGGGTAATATCCTTGCTTATGCCCAAAACCTCGGCAATTTTGGTGGCGATATCTACGCACTGATAGTATGCAAAGGTATGAACCGTAGCAGGGTGTGGGAACTTTTTGTGAGGCATAATCCAGTCGCCGAGACGTTTGTATTTCTGTTCATCTTTCGACTCCATAATACCCTCGCCATCAACCCACGAGTCCATCCATTCGATATAGCGTTTTATCGGCTCGTAGTTCTCCTCGATTATGCTCTTGTCGCCATACTGCAGAAAGAACTCCCACGGTATTACCGCTATTGCTGCACCCCACGCCGGACCTCCGCCGCACCCTGGTTGCCAAGGTGCCGAGTTGGGTACATAGCCGTTTGCCAGCTGCGCACCGCGAATGTCGCGAATCCACTTGTTGTAAAAGGCTCTTGCATCGAAATTGTGCATCACCATCTGGCACGCCAACTGTGCATCGCCTGTATAAGGTGCACGCTCTCGTTGTGGACAATCGCTTGCCACACCTCCGTGCATATTGTCGAGTTGTGTCAATCGCCAAGCGTTGTGTAGCGAGTTAAAGAGATGATTCGAGCACTCGAACTCCGCTACCGAGGCCACGTCTGAATTTACCGCTTGGGCCTCAACTTGCCCGGCTTGCAATCTCTCAAGGCCGCGTATCTCCACCTGCGAGAACACAAACCAGATAAATCGGGCGTGATAGGACTCTTTGCCCGAACCATTGGCGATATAGGAGTTTGCTCCATTAAGCGACTCACATATATACTTTATATCGACCTTTTGCCCCGATGAAAGTTCCAAATTTTTCAGCTCTACCCAACCCGAAATCTCCTCAGGGAACTTTACCAACCACGAACCATCCTTCTGCTTGGTGATGGAGGTTGGAGCGTATCGTCTTACGACTCTGTCTGCAGGGCCATTTTGTGCTACAAGCTTTCCGCGAGGGGTGCGCCTCTCTACAGCCCTCTCCCATTTGCTGTCATCATAGCCACACTCCGCCCATTCATTGTGCTCGAGTCGAGCATCGTAGTGCTCACCATAAAACATCTGATCAGCCGTAATGGCGCTCTTTGTACAACGCCACGAGGTGTCTGTTGTCACCACATCGCGTGTGCCATCGACGTACTCAATCTCAATCTCGCCAAAGAGTCGTGGCGTACCATATCCCATTGGTGGCCAATACTCCAGCATATCGTAGAAGCCATTGCCAAGAATCGCCCCCACACAGTTACTTCCTCGCTGAATCAGATGCGTGAGGTCGTAGCTTACGTACATCACAAGATACTCGTTGAAGGGGTCCTCGACGGCAATTCTTCGTGTGCCGAGATATTGGCGGGAGTCGTAGTTTGTTTGGTTCGGCGAGAAGTAGTCGTTGCCTATGCGTTTGCCGTTGAGGTATAGTTCAAAGTATCCAAGACCTGTACCATAGAATCGCGCAGAGCGAATACGCTTTCTAATCTCGAACTCCTTGCGTAGAAGAGGTGCCGGTGATACTATGTTTATACGTTCGGCCGTTACACGTGGATTTTTGGTGCTTTTTCGAGCCCACTCTGCATCGTAGGACTCTTCGCCTTGCCACGGAACGCCTATCCATCGAGCCTTCCACTCTTTCGAGGAGAGCTTGCCGGTGTGCCATTTTGCCCTCTTGCTCCATTGCGAAGCCCTATCGTTGCTATCCCACACCTTTACCTGCCAAGAGTAGTCGCACGACGAGACAAGCGTCTTGCCGCCGTATGGAATATATAGGGAGCTGTCGGATAGTACCTTGCCACTATCCCATACTACCACCTCTTTGCCGCCTTCGTGCTTTACGACGCGAATACGATATGCGCTCTGCTTGTCGCCCTCTTTCTCGGAGATGTTTTTCCACGATAGTCGGGGTGTCGTTATATCTAAAAGAGGTTGCTGTTGATGTTCGCACGACAACTCCGCAGGCGTGAGCCGGCTGAACGACATAAGAAACAACGGTAAAAGCAATAGTGCGGCTCGTTTTAGCATTATATCTCCTCGATGTTAAGGGTTAGAATAGTCTTTGTAAGGAGCTCGATGGCGAGCTCGATATTCCAATCGCTGCGCTCCTCGCCTACATAGTTCGATATGGCGCGAATCTCGGCGCAAGGCACACCCTCCGCCTTGGCAAGGGCAAAGAGTGCTGCACCCTCCATATTCTCGATGGTGGCCCCCTCTGCTTCCATACCGCAGTGCGATACGGTGTTGCTTATGGCGGTGGGGAGACCATCGATTTCGATTGTGGCGTGGTACGAGTCGATATAGCCTGTTGAGATATGAGCATATCGCTCCTCGGCAACTGCTACGACATCACCCTTTTGCAGGGTGCGGTCATACGCCCCTGCTATACCGCAGAGTAGCAATGGCTTCGGCTCGGTGCGGAGTATGCGTGCCACCTCCGTAGCACACTCTACCGCTCCGACACCACAGATGCGGATATCGAGGTCGGGACGCACCTCCCTCAAGCGTGCCGCCTCCGATTCGGTTGGGAAAATTAATATCATACTATTTTCCTACTACGGCTTCGAGCTCCTCGATGGTCGATGGAATATGCTTGTCGCCAATTACGCGACCACCCTCGGCAGTTACGACGATGTCATCCTCGATGCGGATGCCGCCAAAGTCGCGATATTCGTCGAGAAGGTCGTAGTTGACAATGCCCTTGTAGAGTCCATCAGCCTTCGATTTGTCGATAAGTGCAGGGATGAAGTATATGCCCGGCTCGTTGCTCATAACGGTACCCTCGCGCAACTTCCAAGCGGCACGATAGACGCAAGTGCCCGAGGCGATGGCACGCTCCTTCATCTCCGAGAAGTCGTAGCTACGCTCGCCCATACCTTCGCAGTCGTGGACATCCATACCCATACCGTGCGAAAGTCCGTGAGGCATAAAGAGATACATTGCTCCTGCCTCGACTGCATCCTCGGCCGACGAGGTGATCAAGCCCACATCGTGCAGACCCTCTGCAAGCGTAAGGAGAGCCTTCTTGTGTACCTCCTCCATATACATTGCGCCAGCCTTCATATTCTGTGGTGCCTCGTCGTGAGCACGCAAAACAATCTCGTAGATATCTCTCTGCTTCTGCGTAAACTTGCCCGATACAGGGTAGGTGCGGGTGTGGTCCGAACAGTAGTTTTCGAGCGACTCCGCTCCTGCATCTACCAAGAGCAATCGACCATCCTCCAATACACCGTCGCTGTTGAGGTTGTGCAGGGTCTCACCGTGCTGCGACACGATGCTCGGGAACGATACGCCCAAGCCCTGCGACTTGGCAATGCCCTCCATAGCGCCTGCAATCTCTCGCTCGACAACACCCGCTTTACACATCTTCATTGCGGTGGTGTGCATAGCGTAGCCAAGCTGGAAGGCACGCTCGAGTGCCTCGATCTCCTCGGCAGACTTCACCTCGCGCATCTCGGCTACTGCAAACATCAAGTCGACAGACTTGTGGTTATACAACTCCGAAATTGGCAAGCCCAGGAGGCGAGCTAACTCGATTTTGCTCTCGCCACGGTAAGGTGGCAGGTAGTGGATCTTGCGCCCCTGCTTCAAGGCGGTGGCAATCACGCCATCGAGTGCCTTGAGTGGTTGGCAGTTGGTGACTCCCACCTCTGCGCCCAACTCCACAAGGCGTGGCTGTGGACCTGTCCAGATGATATCCTCGACAGTGAAATCGTCGCCAAAGAGCATCTCCTCGCCCGACTCGGCATCGATAACCGCCATCAAAGTGGGCAGGTTGAGTCCAAAGTAGTAGAGGAAGGTCGAGTCCTGACGGAAGGAGTAGGCGTTGTTCGGATAGTTGTAGGGCGAAAAGGTGTTGCCTGCAATCAAAATCAATCCGTTGCCAATGCGACTGCGCAACTCGGCGCGACGACTTTTGTAGGTATTTGCACTAAACATAGTATATCGGTTTTTATCTGAATTATCTACCTACAAAGGTATGAATTTTTTTTGAATTGTTGTTGTTTGTCAAAAAAAGAGTAACTTTGTAATGAAAAGAGATATCTAATACCCAACGGATGAAAAAGATATTATTGTTGATAACTGCACTGCTTGCCATATCGACCCTTTCGGCTCAGAACTACAAGGTGGGCGACATTTATGATGTCGACGGCAAGCGAGGTGTTGTATTCGAGGTGTCGGAGGACGGTAAGCACGGAAAAATCATCTCAACAGAGTTGGTATCCGACAAGATGACTTGGAGCAAGGCAATGGAGTGGGGTAGTCAACTCAAGTATGGTTGGTATCTACCTTCGTACGAGGAGTTGATGGTGCTGTTGAAGGTGCGCGATGAGGTGATGCCGAAGATGACAAATATCCGTGGATATTATTGGACTACCACCGAGTTTAACCCCGATTGTGCGTGGATGGTCTCCATCAAGACCGATAGCCGAGGTGCTATGTACAAGGGCAACAAATTCAATGTTCAACCAATATTGAAATTTTAGCTAAAACTCATCTAATATGAAAAGAATGATTTTGCTGATTTGTGCGGTGTTTGCCTTTGCAAATCTTTCAGCGCAGAGTTATAAGGTGGGCGACTACTACGATGTCGACGGCAAGAAGGGTGTCGTATTCGAGGTGTCGGAGGATGGCAAGCACGGTACAATTATCGCTCTCACCCAGCCCGAGGGCATTATGACTTGGTATAAGGCTATGGAGTGGGGTGAACAGCTCAAGGATGGTTGGTACATACCTTCGCACAAGGAGCTGCTCGCTTTGCTGAGTGTGCGCGATGTTGTCAACGAGCGTCTGCAAGAGGTTGGTCAACGACTGACAATGCACCCGTCGTACTTCTATTGGTCTACCACCGAGTTTGACAAGTACTGTGTATGGGTTGTATGTATGATGACAGGCAGCAGTGGTGGAAGCTACAAACTCAATCCGTTCAATGTTCGTGCAGTATCAAAGTTTTAACACTAAACATCTAATATAATATGAAGAGAATATTTATCTCTGTTTTGATGCTTTTTGTTGCGGTGGCTATGGCAAGTGCTGCCGACTACAACATCAAGAAGTATGGTGCCGTGAGCGACACCACAAAATATAGCACCAAAGCCCTTCAGAAGGCTATCGATGCCTGTTCGAAGGCGGGCGGTGGTCGTGTGGTTGTGCCTGCAGGCAACTACAAGATTGGCTCTATTCTGCTCAAGAGCAATGTCCATCTCCACCTGGAGCTGGGCGCAACGCTCTATGGCAGTACCCACATCGAGGACTACACCCCATACGCCACCGACTTCAAGTCGTTGCGCACGCAAGGCACCACCGTGCAGCTTATCTATGGCGACAAGGTCGATAATGTGGTTATCGATGGCTACGGAACTATCGATGGTCGTGGTCGCTACTTCATCACCAACAGAGGCAAGGATGAGGGTATCACCCGTCCGCACCTCTTGCGCTTTGTGCAGAGCAAGAATATCGTGATTCGTGATATTACGGTGCGTAACTCGCCCTGCTGGATGCAGCACTATCTCGCTTGCGACCACGTGCGTATAGATGGCGTCACAATCTTCAACCGCAACCACTTCAATAACGATGGTCTCGATCTCGACGGTTGTCACGATGTGATAGTCTCGAACTGCTTTGTCGACTCGGATGACGATGGTATCGTGCTGAAGAGCACCTCGCCACGCCTCTGTGAGAATATCACCATCTCGAACTGCGTGGTGTCGTCGCACTGTAACGCTGTGAAGATGGGCACCGAGACCACAGGCGGTTTCCGCAATATCAATATCAACAACATCGTTGTGATGCCAAGCTCCGACCAGCGTGAGAAGTTCTGCGGTCAGTGGATAGGTATCTCGGCTATCGCCCTCGAGATTGTCGATGGCGGTGTGATGGAGAATATCAATGTGAGCAACTTCACCGTTGAGGGTACACAGGCACCAATCTTTGTGCGCCTTGCAAATCGTGCCCGCCCATATCAGAAGGGGCTCGAGAAGCCGGGTGTAGGCTCTATCCGAGATGTGCGCCTAAGCAATATCACTGTCTACAATGCCGGTCCTATCGGCTCATCTATCACCGGCATCCCCGGCCATTATGTTGAGGATGTGGAGTTAAGCAATATCACCATCCACCAGAAGGGCGGTGTGACTGCCGAGATGATGCCAAAGATATATGAGAAGTCGGCCGATGAGCGCGAAAAGAAGTATCCCGAGGGCACTTCGTGGGGCATCCTCCCTGCCAAGGGTTTCTTTGTCCGCCACGCACGCAATATCAAGTTCTCGGATGTTGTCATCAAGAGTCAGGAGCCCGATATTCGTCCTGACTTCCTGGAGATAGATGTCAAGTAACCGAACAATTGGGATATACTCTATAAAAAAGATGCAAGAGGTCGTCTCTTGCATCTTTTTTATGTTTGTCGGAGTGGCATCTATTACTCGCCCACCATCTCGTATTCGACACCAAACCACTCGTCGAGTGTAGCCTCCACTTTAGTATTGATCTCGGGTGTGATTCGCTCCTTGATCTTGCGATAGACATAGAGCAGAGCCACGCCATCGTCCAAGATACCCAAGAACTTGTAGATGGCCTTTGGAATAAGGTCCATAGGCAAGATGGTGTAGGCTATGGCGGCATAGATAAGCACGCGGTCAACCGTCGAGGTCTTCTCGTCGTCCATCACATAGTAGAATTGCAATAGTGGGCGCGAGGCTATGCGCCCGGCCTTCAATGCCCAGGGACGCAATCTCTCCATCAAGGCGTTGATTTTGCCTCGCAGGTCGATGTTCCTAACCTTTTCAAGTAGTTTCGAGGTATCCTTGCCCATAATCATATATACAAGAATCAAAAGTGAAATAGTAATCAACATAATGGTCAAATTTTTAGAGATTTGTTCTATATGCTATAGAGTGGCGATCGCTCGTATTTCTATCTCTGCGATGCAGATTTTGCCCGAATTTTTGCGTGTGAGTGGTTCGGTATGTGGTGAATATCTGCTTGCGTTTGTTGTTGTCATTGCGAAAAAATGTATATCTTTACGCTCGATTTGGTGGCTACAATCGAGCAGACGAGTGCCAACAAACGAGCAATAACAGATATAAACAAACCCAAATAGAGAGATATGGCTACTACCACAACTAGCCCCATTACTATCAAAGAGGTGACTTCAAGGTGCGACCTCTTGCGCTTTGTAAAGTTCGGCATCGACCTTTACAAGGGAAATCCCTACTACTGCCCACCCATCATCATCGACCAGATCAATACCTTCCGCCCTGAGAGCAATCCCGCACTCGAGGTGTGCGACTATGTGATCTATATGGCCTATCGCGACAAGAAGATTGTGGGTCGCATTGTGGGCATCATCAACCATCGTGCCAACGAGGCGTGGGGCGTGAATAAGTGCCGCTTCGGATGGTTCGAATGTATCGACGACTACGAGGTGTTCAAGGCGTTGCTCGACGCTGTGGCCGAGTGGGGTAGAGCGCGGGGTATGAGTTGCCTGAATGGCCCTGTCGGCTTCACAGACTTCGACCATCAGGGCCTGCTGATAGAGGGCTTCGACTATAGTGCGCCTATGGCAAGTCTCTATACGCACCCCTACTATATAGCCCACTACGAGCGTTACGGATTGGTCAAGGAGACCGATTGGATAGAGTATCAAATTACCCCTCCAGCCGAGGCTCCCGAGCGTATGAAGCGTCTGGTGAATATTGTGGCAACCCGTAACAAGCTCCATACGGTGAAGGTGAAGAACTCCCGTGAGTTGAAGCGCAGATATGGCTACAGCTACTTCGATGTCTTGGATGAGGCATACCGGAAGATCTACAACTATCAGCCTATGACCGAGCGACAGAAAAAGTACTACTGCAATATGTACTTCCCGCTACTCAACTTCGATTTTGTTACGATGGTTGCGAACGAGAACGACGAGATTGTGGCTGTGGGATTGGGTATGCCTTCGCTATCTGAGGCACTGCGCAAGTGTCGCGGACGACTCTTTCCATTCGGATGGTTTCATCTGCTGAAGGCTCTCAAGGCAAAGCGAATCACAGACTTCGATCTGCTCTTGATTGGCGTGCACCCCGACTATCAGGACAAGGGTGTTACAGCTCTCATATTCAACGAGATGACACCATACTTCACTCGCTATGGTATCCAGCGTGTCGAGACCACCGCTATTCTGGAGACCAATCACAAGAGTCTTGCCAATTTTGCCGAGTTTGACCATATCCAGCACAAGCGTCGTCGTGCCTTTACGAAGGCGTTGTAGCGAGCAGTTTCAAAACGGCTTTTGTTATATAAATTCTTACAAGAAGAGGGTGTCCAAAATTTGGACACCCTCTTCTGTGTGTGGTGATGCGTAGACTAAGCCTTCTCGAAGAGCTCCTTGCCTACGCCGCAAAGAGGACAAGTCCAATCCTCAGGAATCTCCTCGAAAGGGGTGCCCGGTGCAATACCGTTCTCAGGGTTACCTACTGCGGGGTCGTACTCCCAGCCGCAAAGTGTGCAAACATATTTCTCCATAGTTGTAAATATTAGTTGTTAATATTCTGTTATATCTCTTTTCCTACTGCAAATATAATAACTATTTTTTATTAACAATTAAAAAATCGATAATTCTTTCTTATGGCATCATAGCCACTTCCAATACTCCGTTGCTGAGTGCGTAAAAATGCACAACTCACCAGCTCTTTATCAATTTTCGTGCTATTGCTAAAAAAAACTCAAGCGGCAAATTTTGTTATGTTTCAATTATCACGACTCAGATTCGAGTGTAAAGATTTAGATGAATATGAATTTCAACAGGAACAGCACTGCTTCTTGACCGTGGTCTGTGCCGTGTCAAATCCAAAAAGTCTCTTCAACATATATATAAAAAATGTGATAATTAAAACTTAGTGTTCTATATCAGATATGTACATTAATCCAAAAGACCGGCCATCCACTCAAGAATATTTTTGTCCTTGATCTTACCGGTTTTTCTCACTGTATCAATTATGTCACATATTTCATCAGCGAACATACCACAAATTCCATCTTCATGAGAATATCCGGAAGTAAGTATCTTTATTTGTGGGAGTGGAAATGCATCAGAAGTGGCTCGACATATTAGTTCCAACCACTCGGCATTAAGCTCTGCTCTTAATATTGTTCTCAGATCATAAGTTAAAAAAGCCATATATGGAGTCATTCCTGATATACCTCCATTCATTATACCATCTACAAATTTTTTAAACCTTGTCTTAAGAACATTATACAACTCCAAGCAATTCTGTTGTTTGGAAATTTCCGAATAATAGTTGCTGCATGCATTGGCTAATGACTCCTTGATATCACTTCTTGAATACGGCACCCCCCAATACCATAAGTTAAGGTCTATAAAAGATTTCCAATCATTGGACAGAATCAATAATTCCAGATACAGTTTGATAATCTCATCAGAGAAAGTCATTCCTATCTGTTTATCTATCTCCGAAGTATAAGTTTCATATTCGTCAAGAGTAAACTCTGAACTTTGCGATATAATGTCCTTGATGTACTTAAAAACGACCTGTCTTCCTTGCAGATGATCAATGCTGAAGATTGCAGATTGCTCTTCATCTGTCAGCCACTCTCCAAGTGAAGAATGATACAATTTTAATCTGCCATTTACCTGTTGCAGAAGTGCGCCCATCTTCCTGACGAAGGTGCGGACAACATTGGTTGATGTTCCAGTCACTGATGCAATCATTTTTACCGACAGTGGTCTCGGAGAGCCCAAAAGCAACTCTAGATATGCTCGCGAACTCTCGTAATCATCTAAATCGAACAAGTTAGAGAAATACCTGAAATAATAGCTCGACAAACCTTTGGGTAGTTGCTCCCGCGAACCCTCAACATAGTTTTCGCACAGATATTTGGTATATAGGAAGGACCCCTCGGACAACTTGACCATTTCGTTCATAACCTGCTCGCTGATTTTTAGATTAGAGGTGCGTATATATTCCCTTATATCTGACAAATTGTTTTCACTTGTTGCATCAAGATTGACAATATCAGCCGATATAAATGGAAGTGTTGATGTTGGAATAGGCCTAGTCATAATAATAAATTTAATATTCTTAGGCAGTTGCTCTATGCAATTCCCCAGCAATGCAGCCATATCATTCTTGCCATTTTGTTCTGCTTCGTCAACTCCATCAATTATGATGACCCTCTCCCCCTCAATCTTAATAGATGACAATGGAACAGAAATCAACCTATTGAAAAAGGCAAAATCATTGCAGTTTGACTTAAGATCCGTGATGTTCAATCGCGATATGTATTCGCTATATTCTGGAATCTGCGACGCTATCTGAAAGGCTAATGTTGAAAATAAACGTTTAGGAGAAAGCTTTTCATTGTCGTTTCTTCTAATCATATAGAAACCAACAATGTTAGGCATCATTTGATATAAGTGTGTGGAAATAGCAGATTTACCGAATCCTGGCATTCCGGTAATCAGCAATACTTGCTTATCTTTTTGTACCCAATCTTGAATGAGTTTGAAAACCCATTCTCTTCCTATAAAATTCTTGGAATATAGTTGCAATTCATCATTGAATTCAATTGGATCGAGGTCTTTCTCCAATGTGCGGAAGTAACCGGTATCATCCAGCGAGATTTCACCTTCCAACAAATTGACGATCTTGTTAATATTCGTGTCGATGGTGTCGTCAATATTGTCGCATTCAATCTGGAGATCGTAATATTGAAGCCTGTATATAGACAAGGGGGGCGTAACCTTCTTTAGCATAATAGGAAGGATCTTCAATTTGATATCTATAGCATAGGCAATCTCATTTAGACAGTATCCGTCAGGACGTCTTACAGAATATGGAGTCATCAGCAGCAAGAAGATACCATTATCAGCATTTGCCCCCGTCCACTTAAGCCCTTCTTCTAGATTATTCTCCCACTGCTCTCCATTGCGGATCCCGTCTCTATCTATAAATACATCATATCCTGAATGTTTCAAAGCATCAGCAAGTCTATAGGCGAATGTAGTGTATTCATCATGCCCATAACTCACAAAGATACGTTTCCTATCCTGTGTACTTTGAGTAAATACAAAATCGCAGTCATCGCAAATATAGTTCTTTCTATTTTCTCTGTATCTTATGTTTGCTGAATTACATTTGGGACATTTCATAACAATAAAGTCTTAGTTTGTTGTACGGTGTGTCTTTTCCTGAATAAGGTAGACTCTCTTTAGCCCTTATTTTTTACACTTGCTTACCCATACGGATTTGGTTGACTGTCTCGTATTTAGCAATGTAAAAATTATTTCCCGATGCAGAAGTGGGAGAAGATGTTGCGAAGGATGTCGTCGGAGGTGATGTGGCCGGTGATTTCGGCGAGGGCGGTGATAGCGGAGCGGATGTCCTCGGCCAGGAGCTCCTCCGAGATGCCCGACTCCAAGGCGCGGAGTGCCGCCTCGATATCGTGGTGAGCGCGGCTCAAGGCCTCGAAGTGGCGCATATTAGACACCACAACTTCGCCCCTATACAATCCCTCGGTGTCGACCGTATTGCGTAGTGCTCGGCGCAACGCATCGATGCCTTCACCCTCTCGTGCCGAGATATAGATGGCATCCTCGATATTTCGCTCGGTCGATATGTCTATCTTGTTGACAACCAGCAATAAAGTCTGCTCTGCATCAAGCTTGGGCAGCTCAAGTTCTGCCTGCGTCGGCTCCATCATATAGAGCACCACCTGTGCTTCGCGGATGGCCCGTTCGGTGCGTTCGATACCCATCTTCTCGAGGCGGTCCTCGGTATCGTGCAAGCCCGCAGTATCGACAAAGCGGAAGCGGATATCATCAATCACTACGCTCTCCTCAATTGTGTCGCGTGTAGTACCTGCAATATCCGACACCATAGCCCTATCGTCGCCCACGAGGCGGTTCAAGAGGGTACTTTTGCCGACATTTGGTCGACCCACGATAGCCACTGCAACACCCTCGCGTATGGCATTTCCCACACGGAAAGACTCCATCAGGCGTGTCACTACGCCATCGGTTTTTGTGAGCATCTGCTCCAATCGTTTGCGGTCGGCAAACTCCACATCCTCCTCCGAGAAGTCGAGCTCGAGCTCAAGCAGTGAGGTCACAGCTAGCAGCTCCTCGCGTAACGAATCGAGCAGTGTAGAGTAGCCTCCACGCATCTGTGTGGCTGCTATGGCGTGAGCAGCACGCGACTCGGAGGCGATAAGGTCGGCCACAGCCTCGGCCTGCGAGAGGTCTATGCGCCCTGCTGCCAATGCCCGTTGCGAGAACTCGCCCGCTTCGGCCATACGCGCACCCTGTCCGCATAGGAGGCGAATAACCTCCGAAGCGATATAGCGTGAGCCGTGAATGGATATCTCGATCGACTCCTCGCCTGTGTAGGAGTGTGGCGCACGAAAAATTGCAACCACCACATCGTCTACCACGCGCTCGCCATCGCAGATGGTGCCATAGTGTATGGTGTGTGACGCAGCCTCGGTAAGCGGTTTGCGCCCCTTGAAAATGCGGTTGCAGAGGGCTATCGAGCCTTCGCCACTCATTCTGATTACCGCAATAGCCCCTCCGAGAGCCGTTGCCGGTGCTACGATTATATCTCTACTCTGCATATATCTCACTTTTGATAGGCAAAGGTACAAAAAAATATGGAATTATAAATCTCTATAAAAAGGGGCTGCTCAACTAAAAAAGTTGAACAGCCCTACAAATATCACAAGTCACTATTTACTCTTTTTCAAAGAGAAGTACAGCTACATCATACTGACCCAACTTTACCTTCTTGCCATTTTTTGCTACCTCGCCATTGCCGAGAGTTGAAGACTCTACATAGCGATAGCCGGGTACTGAGATTTTGGTCGAAAGCGTCGACTTGTCAAACTCGTTAGTGGCAACTACAACCATTTTATCCTTGCCCCAGAATCCCTTTGCCTGCACCTCCGTGTTTGAGTTGTCGAAGCCCAAGACGTCGCGGAAGGTGCCATACTGAAAGCACTCCTTGTATCGTTCGCGGATGGCGTTTACCTGCGCCAGATATGCCTGATAGATAGGGGTCTTGTCGATAAGGTCGCGGCAACGATAAATCTCGATGTCGTTAATCAAACCCTTTATTAGGGTCATATTTACGCGCGGCTTGACATTGTGATCGTCACGAATGCGGCGGTCCGAGAATGGCACCTCGGGGAAGGTGTAGCGGAACAATTCAGCGAAATTCTCATAACCAGGCTGTATCTTGATGATGTGAACAAAGTCGCATCGCATAGCCGTAAAGTCGGCCAGCATCTCCGTTCCGAGGCCAAACTCCGGGTCGCACTCCTTGCTGATATAGTCGTGAATATCCTTCAAGAGGTATGAGTTGTCGGCCAAAAGTCGTATGTGCGGCACGGGGAACTCGCGCGACAAGTCCCACGGCACCATCTGTCGCAAGCCCTTGCCTAGCTGGTCGATGAAGATGCAGTCGGCACCATTCTTATAGGCTCGCATTGCCAAGTTCTTCATATGCTGATGCCACTCGGGTGCGCGTGCGTCGGCCATAGCAAACGATACGGCTTGATACTCTGCGGTATATGTGCCTCGTCCCGAGAAACGATATTGGTCGATAAATTCAGGGCCGCCCGGGCTCTTGTAGCTTATCTTACGACCTACCGCGCTATTGTAGTACTTACTTTTGGTATCCATCAAGCGACCATTGGCATAGACCATCAACTTCTGACCGCTCTCCTTGAATTTGAGAATCGCCTCGCGGAAGCCTGCGTCACCGCCTTGGCTATCGTCTGGAGTGAAGTCTGGGTAGCAATTATCCATACCCTCTTTCCACCATCCAAAGGCGTGAACAGCACTCGCGCCAACGCTCTCACCCACCTGCTGAATGCGACCATACAAATCGGAATATTTGAAGAATTGCTCTCCGTACTGATGACGGAAGATGATACGTTGCCACGACTTCATCTCGCGCACCCACTGAGGAACCTCCTGACGCTCCCACCAAGTTGAACGCACCCACGCACCATACTTGTCGGCTGCTGCGTGCCACGAGCCATTGTAAGGCGAGAG
>JAFVOR010000048.1 GCA_017505725.1 Alistipes sp. | reverse complement strand
GGAATCTTGGTCAAGAGGATAACCACGAATGCAACAGCGAAGATACCGAGTGCAAGCCACATCAATGGCGATACATCGCTAATCTGAGCCTTTGCAATGTTTGGTACGAATACACCTGTGAGGAAGATAACCGCTGTACCCATCAACGAGTTGAACGAGCCACCCACCTGCACGAGCTGGTTACCACGGTTACCACCGCCACCGAGCTTGTTGAGCATTGGGTTTACAACGATGTTGAGCATACACATCGAGAAACCTGCGATGAATGCACCAAGGAGATATACTCCAAATGCGAGGTCGCTAGCCAACTTACCTGCAATAAACTGAACACCAACACCGGTGAAGCCAACTACAACAGCCATAAGTGCTGTGAACTTGTAGCCCTTCTTCTGCAAGAGGTTACCTGCAGGAATACCCATAATAGCGTATGCAATAAAGTTGCACAACACGCCGAGAGTACCCATCCAGTTCGCTACTTGGAACTGATTCTTGAGGATATCGCCCATTGGCGACGCAAGGTTTGTGACGAACGAAATCATACCGAAGAGCAAGATGCACACGATAATCGCCGGCACATTCGAGTTTTGTTTTTGTGTCATAGAATTTTGTTTTTATTGGTTAGAAATGTTCTCTCTTGTTCTCTTTTCTCGTTTAGTATCTATCTAAAAAACTACTCTCTACTCTCTACTCACTACTCACTTTTTTCACTCTATCTGTCGCGCTCAACCACATACTCGCACAGAGCCAGCAACGACTTGCAGTAGTCGCTGTCGCCACACACCGAGAGTGCCGACATTGCTCGTTTGAGGTAGGCGTGCACCGTCTCGCGGGCGAGCTCCACACCCTTGTGTTCTGCCACTTTGGCCTGTATGAAGGCTACGCTCTCCTCGCTCTCGGCACAGAGAGGCAGCTGACGCATAATCTCGGCACGCTCCTCCTCCGACACTCGCTCGAGAACCTCGATAAGCGGCAGCGTAATCTTTCGCTCACGAAGATCGTTTGCAGCGGGTTTGCCTGCGTTGTTGTTAGGCACGAAGTCGAGAATATCGTCTACAATTTGGAAAGCCATACCAAGCATCTTGCCAAAGGTGCGCATTGCAGTCACCTTGTCGGGCGAAGCACCCACCGATATCGCACCTACCGAGCCGCACACCGAGAATAGCGATGCGGTCTTGCGGTAGATGATGTCGAGGTAGTGTTCGCGCGAGGTGTCGAGCTTCGATGCGTGGTCGCTCTGAATAAGCTCACCCTCGCAAAGGGTCGACATTGCGCCTATGATGTGCGTGAGCAGGTCGTACTGACCACTCTGCAATCCGATATTCATATTTCGGGCGAGGATATAGTCGCCGATGATAACCGCATTGCGCGACTGCCAGCGGGCATTCACCGAGTCGCGACCACGGCGGAGATTCGACTCATCAATCACATCGTCGTGTATGAGCGAGGCGACGTGAATCATCTCCACAAGCATTGCGGCCAACATTGTGCGTTTGCCAAAGTTGCCTGTAGCGGAGGTTGCACCTGCGGCGAGCATCACCACTATGGGGCGCAAACCTTTGCCTCGTGACGAAAGTACATACTCGAGCATATCGCCGATGAGAGTGCCCTGCTCCTCGCTGAAATTTTTGCGAACAAAGGCGTTGAACTCCTCGATTTCGGACTCTATCGGACGACGAATTTGGTCTAATGTTGTCATTGCATAAGGTCTATATCCGAACAAAGATAGTTATTTTTCGAGATAGTTGCCCCATAAAAGCGAAATTTTTTCTAACTTTGAGCGTTATTTATGCGTGACATATGGAAAAATTCAAAAATATAGTGCTAAAATCGCTGCCTGCATTGGTGGCGGTTATACTCTTTGGTGTGGTTTCGCTTGTGGGTTTTGCTCCGCAATTGGAGGGCAAGGTCTTGCCGCAGCACGATATCCGCCAATTCGATGGTATGAGCCGCGACATTCGTGAATGTCGAGCCGAGTTCGATGAGGATCCGCAGTGGACGGGTGCGATGTTTTCGGGTATGCCCGCCTATCAGATCAACATCAAGTACCCTTCGCAGATTGTCAAGCGAGTGGTCGATGGCGTTCAGTCGCTCTTCGACGGGCCCGCTGCGATGATCTTCTTTGCGATGTTGGCAGCCTTTGTGATGGCTCTGCTGATGGGTATGTCGGCGTGGGTAGGAGTCATTGTCGGCCTTGCATACGGACTCTCCACCTACTTCTTCCTCATCATCGGTGCGGGACACATCACCAAGATGTGGGCTTTGGTCTATGCCCCTGCAATGCTCGGAGCCATCCACCACACCTTACGACGCAATATGTGGGTTGGAGGTGCTCTCGCTGCACTTTTTGCTGCGCTCGAGGTGGGTGCCAACCACGTGCAGATAACCTACTACTTCTTCCTGGCGGCTGTGGCACTCTTCATCTCGGAGCTCATCTATGCCATCAAGGAGCGTCGCTATGCCGACTTCGCAAAGCGCACCGCAGTGTTGGTCGGAGCGGCAATTTTGGCTCTCGGAGCAAACTTCGCACCACTATACTACACCCTTCAGCACACCGACGATACCACACGAGGCGGTAGTGTCTTGGTTGCCGAGGATGAGCGCAAAGGTTTGGATATCGACTACGCTACAGCGTGGAGTTATGGTATCGACGAGAGCTGGAATATGCTCATTCCTGACTTTATGGGAGGTGATTCGGGTAATACCTTCGCCAGAGATGGCGAGGTGGCAAAGAGCTTCAAGGAGATAGGTATCGATGGTCGCTTGGCACAACAACTGCCAACCTATTGGGGCGAGCAGCCCTACACCGCAGGTCCTACCTACCTCGGTGCCATCGTCGTCTTCCTCGCTCTGTTGGGCATTATCTTGGCCGAGAATCGTGACAGTTGGTGGATTGTGGCGGCTACCGTTTTTGCCATTATGTTGTCGTGGGGCTACCACGCAATGTGGTTCACAAAGCTCTGCTTCAACTATCTTCCGCTCTACAATAGGTTCCGTGCTGTATCCACCGCACTTGTCGTGGTGGAGTGGAGTGCACCGCTTTTGGCCGGTATGGCTCTCTGGCAGGTGTGCAAGCGTTGGGGTGAGCGCAAGGTCGTCGCGCGTGCTATCGCCATTGCTGCGGGTGTCACTGCGGGTATATGTCTGATCTTTGCAGTTGCGGGCTCGTCGTTGTTCGACTTTGGCCGCGAGGAGAGCGGCGCAATGATGACCGAGCAGTTCGAGTATATGTTCCGAGGTATGGAGGGTGGCGAGGAGTATCTCTCGAAGGGTATGCACGCCGAACTCGGCTATATGACTGCCGAGGCTATGGCAGCGGAGCGAGGCGAAATACTCGCAGCCGATGCCACACGCTCGTTGCTCTTTATCCTCTTGGCTGCGGGTGTTCTGTTGGGCGCTTTGTTCCTCAATGAGAGGTGGCGCAAGTGGGCTTTGGTGGCAGTGGCACTGCTTGTGGTGGCCGATATTCTGCCTGTCAACCTGCGCTATCTGCCTCACGAAACATTCGTGGCAAAGCGCAAAACCGAGATCAAACCAACCGCAGTCGACAAGCAGATTATGGCGGACAAGGAGCCGGGATTCAGAGTGTTGAATCTCTCGGTTTCGCCATTCAACGATGCCACAACCTCGATGTTCCACCGCTCGGTGGGTGGCTACCACGGTGCCAAGATGGGCCGCTATCAGGATCTCATCGATGCCTATCTCAACCGATGCGACAACGCCGTGCTCGATATGCTCAACACCAAGTATGTCATCACCGGTGAGGGCGAACTCATCGAGAACACCACACGCAACGGAGCAGCGTGGTTTGTGCAGCGTGTCGAGGTGATGTCGACTCCGAAGGAGGCTTTGGAAGCCCTTGGCGTGGTCGATTTGAAGAGTACAGCAGTGGTTGAGGAGGGCACACCTCTGCCAACCATCACAGGCTTGGGCGCGATTTCGCTTGTGGAGTACCGCCCCAACTATCTGCGCTACGAGTGTGCAGTCGAGGGTGGCGATGCCGTTGCCATCTTCTCCGAGATATACTACGACAAGGGCTGGGTGGCATATATCGATGGCAAGGAGGCCGATTCGTTCCGTGCCGACTACCTCCTGCGTGCTATGGTCGTGCCCGAGGGTGAGCACACCATCGAGTGGCGTTTCCGCGCACCAAATTGGCATTTGACATCGACAATTACACTTATTTGCTCAATTTTGATTATCTTCGCACTCGCAACCGTTACAATTTATAAACTTTATGGCAACCGCAAAGAGAAAAATATCGAGTAGCGTTGGTATCTCCTATGCTGCTTCGACCATAAGTATGACCTTTGTCCTATTCTTGTTGGGTACTATAGGCTTCGTAATGGCCAATATCTATACCACCGCCAATCGTATGCGCGAGAGCGTGGTGATGATTGTGGAGTTGAAGGATGGTCTCTCGGAGAGCGAGCGCAACGAGATTGGCAACCAGATAGGCAACCACGATATGGTTGTGTCGATGAAGTACCTCTCCAAGGAGGATAAGGCCGATGACGAGGAGTTTAAGCGACTCTATGCCATTGATGTTCAGGGTGTTTTGGGTGTCAATCCATTGCCCGATTCGTTCGATGTTACCCTCTCGGAACTCTCGGCCGACAAGGCTGCCCTCGAGCAGTTTGTCGAGGAGGTGCGCCAGATTAAGGGTGTTACCTATGTCAACTATCCGCAGACCTTCATCGAGCAGATGCACTCCACGCTTGATATACTCCAACTTGTATTGGCAATCTTTGGTGGAGCGCTGCTTGTGGTGGCGTTTGTGTTGCTCAACAACACCATTCGCCTTATGGTCTATGCGCGCCGCGAGCTGATCAATACGCTCAAGGCGGTAGGTGCCACCAAGTGGTTTATAATGCGCCCATTTGTGGGTCGTAGCGCATTGCAGGGCCTCTTCTCGGGCCTCTTGGCGGTGGCGTTGCTTGTGGCTGCGCTCTATGGTCTCAACCACATTGCTCCGGGCTTCGGACTACTCCCTCGTTGGGAGGAGTTGGCGGTGCTTGGTGGCGCGATGGTTGTCTTGGGTATCGTTGTTGCGGTGGTCTGCACCCTGCCTATCGTCAACCGCTTTGTCAATATGAAGTCGAACAAAATACACCTTTGCTAATATGAAAAATTGGTTCAATAAGATCGAGGATAAGAACGATAAGAGTATGCCCCTCACAATGCGCAACTATCTGCTGATGGCGGTAGGTTTCGTGGTGATAGTCTTGGGCTTTGTGCTGATGTCGGGTGGCACAGTGGCTACCCCCGAGGAGTTCTCCTACGACATCTTCTCGTGGCGTCGCATTACACTCGCTCCCATCCTTGTAGTGGCAGGTTTCGCTTTCGAAATCTACGCTATTTTGAAGCGTTTCAAGTAGTGTAGCACGGTCAACAAATTTGTTGACAAAATAGTCTAACCTCCTTTTTATGAATAAAAAGTGGAGAGTCATACACAACTCCCCACTTTTTGCTATTTTTCAATAGCCTCGACTGCTGCATCTATCAGTTCGTCGAGTTTGTTGCCGAGGGTTTCAAATCGCTCGGCAGTTTCGGGCGATTCTATTCATTTCTGAACCTCTTGAGCGGCCTCTTCTACGGTCTGCTTAGCCTCCTCGACACCCTGCTCTACATCCTCTTTGCCGATGCTCGATACAGCGTCGATTACGCTATCGACTGCGTTGTTTACCGCATCTTTGATGTTGTTGAAGAAACCACCTGTGCGCTCCTTGACGATGGCATCGCGGCGTGCTCCATACACATCGTCGAAGGTTGCGGCATCAGCCTCGGAGAGGTGGTTGAGGTGCACCTGAATCTCTGCCAATACGCGAGCCTTGTCGCCGAACGAGAGTTCACCACCATAGACCTTCACTGCGTATGCCTCTGCCTGAGGAAGGATGATCTCGGCATACTTCGCGTGGAAGGCGTTCCAGAATTTGTCGATATTCTCCTGTGACTTACCTGCAAGGTAGGTAGCAATCTCGCTGTCGACTGCAGCCACTGCAGCGTCGCTGATTGGTGCCGCAGCGATAACCTTCTCGGCGTAGTTCTTAGCCTTAATTGTGGTGCACGATGCGCTGAATAGTGCGCTAACGACCATCGCAAACATCAATAATTTCTTCATAGTTCAATCAAAATTTAGTGGATTAGACATCAATTCTTACTCAAAGATAGTGAAAATATGGCACAATCTATCGCTTTATCCCAAAAATAAACGTTGTAATGCAATATTTTGTGCAAAATGAGGGCAAATCGAATAACTTTTTGTAACTTTGTGCGTTTATTTATAAACGCGCAGAAACTATGGAACAAAATATCTTCAAACGCTGGAATCGAATTGTGGGTTGGGCGGTCTTTGCAGTTGCGGCAGTAACCTACCTTTTGACCATCGAGCCCTCATCGTCGCTATGGGATTGTGGCGAGTTTGTGGCCACATCCTACAAACTCGAGGTGGGACACCCGCCGGGGGCACCGCTCTTTATGCTTGTGGCTCGCATTGCCACTCTCTTTGCACCATCGACACATTATGTGCCGCATATGGTCAACGGAATGAATGCCTTGGTGAGTGCCTTCTGCATCCTGTTCCTCTTTTGGACCATCACCCACATTGCCCGTCGCCTCTTCACACGAGAGGGTAAGCCTCTCACCACCGCCAATGCTATCGCGGTGCTCGGAGCAGGTGCTGTGGGAGCGTTGGCATACACCTTCACCGATACATTCTGGTTCTCGGCAGTCGAGGGCGAGGTCTATGCCCTCTCGTCGATGTTCACCGCACTTGTGGTGTGGCTGATGTTGCGCTGGGAGGAGGAGGCCGATGAGCCTCACGCGGCGAGATGGATTATCCTTATTGCCTATCTGATGGGACTCTCCATCGGTGTCCATCTGCTCAACTTGCTGACCATCCCTGCGTTGGTATTCATCTATTACTTTCGCAAGTACGATAAGATTACACTCAAGGGAATGTTCCTGGTGACACTCCTTGCGGGCGCAATCCTGCTCTTTATGAATGGCATCATCATACCTCTCACCGTCTACATCGGTGCTATGGTCGATGTCTTCTTTGTCAACTCGTTGGGCTTGCCTGTCAACTCGGGTATCGTAGTCTATGTTTTTGCCCTCTTTGCATTGCTTGGTGGTGCAGTCATCTACACCCATCGCAAGGGCCATCGTCTGATGAACTTGGCGGCAGTGTGTCTTACTATGGTTATGCTCGGCTTCTCGTCGTATGCCTCGGTGACCATCCGTGCTGCGGTCAATCCGCCTATGAACTCGAATAAGCCCGACAACCCTACCGCCTTGCTCTCGATGCTCAATCGTGACCAATATGGTAACCGCCCGTTGCTCTACGGTGCTTCGTATGCTGCACCTGTGGTGGACTACACCGAGAAGGAGTTCTACCGCTACAATGTCGAGTCGGGCAAGTACGAGAAGCGCACTACGGTAGACGACTATGTCTATCCCGATGAGTTCAAGCACCTCTTCCCTCGTATGTGGAACTATATGAAGAAGGAGGCGGACTACAAACCTTGGGCGGCATATCGCACCAAGATGGATTTTGTGCGCGATGATAAGGGCAATGTCATCTACGAAAAGGGTAGACCTCTGCGTAAGGAGGTTGCTGACTTTGGTCGTAAGGTGAGCTACTTCGATGGCGAGCGCACCCGCACCGTCATCGAGCCTACATTTATGGAGAATCTCCACTTCTTCTTCTCCTACCAGCTCGGCTATATGTATTGGCGCTACTTCCTCTGGAACTTTGTAGGTCGTCAGGATGATATCCAACCCGAGAGCCTCACCTTCACTAATGGCAACTGGATTTCGGGTATCGATGCCATCGACAGCCTCTATATCGGCCCGCAGGATCGTCTTCCACGCGAGGTGGCAGAGAACAAGGCGCGTAACACCTACTTCTTCCTCCCATTCTTGTTGGGTATCTTGGGCTTGATCTATCAGTCGGTACGCGACTCGCGTAACTTCACCGTTGTGATGTGGTTGTTTGTGATGATGGGTATTGCGCTGGTGGTCTACTTCAACACCTCACCTGGCGAGGTGCGTGAGCGTGACTATGTATATGCCGGCTCGTTCTACGCCTTCTCGATGTGGATTGGTCTGGGTGTGCTCTCGCTCTACGAGTTCTTCTCGAGGTTTATGGCTAAGAACCACAAGGCCGCTGCCGCTGTAGCTATTGTTGTGGCTATGGTGGTGCCGGGAATACTCTGCGCGCAGAATTGGGACGATCACGACCGTTCGCACCGCACTATGGCACGCGATATCGGCTTTAACTACCTCAGCTCGATAGTCGAGAAGGAGGGGGTGAGTCCGATCATCATCAACTATGGCGACAACGACACCTTCCCTCTCTGGTTCAATCAGGAGGTCGATGGTGTACGCACCGATGTCCGCATTATGAACTCGAGCTACCTCGATGGCGAGTGGTATGTCGACGAGATGAAGTGCAAGGCAAACGATGCCGAGGGTGTTCCGTTCTCGTTGCCGAGTCACAAGTACTCCTTCGTGAACGACTGGATTCCTGTCTATCCGCAGGATGAGAGTGTATGGAGTGCTAAGGATGTGATGAACTTTGTCCGTAGCGACGACAAGCGCACCAAGGTCGATCTCGGCTATGGTGAGCCTGCCGACTACATACCTGCTTCTCGCATTGTGCTGCCTGTCGACAAGGAAGCCGCCATCGCCTCGGGCATTGTCAAGGAGAGCGATCGCGACCTTATGGTCGACAATGTATATATCAATATCGACGCTTCGTCGCTCTCGCGTTCGGAGCTGATGTTGCTCGATATGTTGGCGCACTTCGATTGGAAGCGACCAATCTACTTTACTCAGGTCTATGTCTTGCAGAAGTTCGGTCTGTTGGACTATCTGCAGTTCGATGGCTACTCCTACCGCTTTGTGCCGATTCTCACCCCTTACAAGGATTCGTGGAGCATCGGTCGCATCGATGCCGACTACGCCTACGACAAGCTGATGCACCATATGCGCTATGGCAATCTCAACAATCCGAAGGTCTATGTCGACGAGTTCACGCAGTACAATATCAAGGTATCGCGTGCGAGGGAGGCCTTTGCGCGTGTTGCTCGCGAGTACATCAAGCAGGGCGACAAGGAGCGTGCCGAGGAGTTGCTCGATCGTGGTCTCGAGGTGTTACCTGTCGAGCAGATTCGCTATACCGAGGCCAACACATACCCATTTGTGGAGTGCTACTACGAGCTTGGGCTCAACGACAAGGGTGACAATCTGCTGATGCTCTATGGCGACAACATTATCGACTATATCGAGTACTACCTCTGCTTCGACGGAGCCAAGGGCGATGACCTCGAGGGACTTATCCACGAGAAGCTCGACGAGCTGGAGCGACTCTACTACTTGGCAGCCTACTACAACCGCGAGGATGTGGTCTATGGCATCAACAAATACTACCGAACTCTTGGCGCAACCGACGATGAGCTCATCCTCACCCAACGCGAGAAGGACTCGATAGAGTTAGTGAAACGATAAATCAAAAAAGACAAAGATATGGCTAAACCAACACTTCTTCTCTACAACACGCTCAGCCGCCGTAAGGAGGCGTTCGAGCCAATCAACGAAGGTCGCGTAGGTATGTATGTCTGCGGACCTACCGTCTACGGTGATCCGCACCTCGGACACACACGCCCTGCCATCACCTTCGACCTCCTCTTCCGCTACCTCAAGGCTGAGGGCTTCAAGGTACGCTATGTGCGTAATATCACCGATGTAGGTCACCTCGAGCACGATGCTGATGAGGGTGAGGACAAGATTGCAAAGAAGGCTCGTCTCGAGCAGCTCGAGCCTATGGAGGTTGCACACTACTACACCGAGCGCTACAAGAACTATATGGCAAAGCTTGGCGTGCAGACCCCTTCGATCGAGCCTCACGCTTCGGGACACATCATCGAACAGATCGATTTCGTGAAGCGCATCTTTGATGCCGGCTACGCCTACGAGTCGAATGGCTCGATCTACTTCGATGTCGAGAAGTACAACAAGGATCACCGCTATGGCATCCTCTCGGGTCGCAACCTCGACGATATCGTGACAGATACTCGTCAGCTCGATGGTCAGCAGGACAAGAAACACTCCTACGATTTTGCCCTCTGGAAGAAGGCTTCGCCAGAGCATATTATGCGTTGGCCTTCGCCTTGGAGCGATGGTTTCCCGGGCTGGCATATGGAGTGCTCGGCTATGAGTACCAAGTACCTCGGCGAGAAATTCGATATCCACGGTGGAGGTATGGATTTGATGTTCCCACACCACGAGTGCGAGATAGCACAGTCTACAGCCGCTCTTGGCCACGACTCGGCTCGCTATTGGGTGCACAACAATATGATTACCATCAATGGCAAGAAGATGGGTAAGTCCTACAACAACTTCATCACCCTCGAGCAGATGTTCAACGGTGACCACCCTGCACTCGAGCAGGCCTACTCGCCAATGACCGTTCGCTTCTTCATCCTTCAGGCGCACTACCGCTCAACTCTCGACTTCTCGAACGAGGCGTTGCAGGCGGCCGAGAAGGGACTCGACCGTCTGATGAAGGGCATCGAGGCACTCCGCAAGGCACCTGTATCGGCAACCTCGTCGTTCAATGTCGACGAGATTGAGAGCCGTTGTGCCGAGGCTATGGCTGACGATCTCAACTCGCCAATCGTAATCTCGACAATGTTCGACTATGTGCGCCTCTTCAACCAGCTCACCGATGGTCAGCAGACCCTCACAGCCGAGGATAAGGCAAAGGCCGAGGCTACAGTTCAGCGTTGGGTATTCGATATTCTCGGTCTCGAGAACGAGAAGGCCGAGGCATCTGGTGGCAAGGATATGGTATCCCCACTCGTTACTATGCTTCTCGATATGCGCCTTCAGGCTAAGGCTGATAAGAATTGGGCACTATCCGACGAGATTCGTGACAAACTCACCGCCATCGGCATCCGCGTCAAGGATCGTAAAGACGGTTACGACTGGGAAATAGAATAAATTGCATTTTAAGGGGCAACTACTGCGTTGCACTTCGATAATCGGGTTGCTCACATAGGTCTACTATGCTGCGCACCCGATTTCTTGTGCGCCTTGTATTTCCCTCCTTAAAAGTGCAATTTATGCGTTTGGGCATAGGCGCAAAATTTCCTCACTTAAAATAACTTTTTCAGTGAGCGTTAGCGAACGATTGCCATTCAATGCCATTCAGCGACCAATGGGAGCGATTGCCATTCAATGCCATCTATGACAGAACCAAAATTAATTTTCGCCATCTTTTCTTGTAGAGTCAAACAATTTTTCGTATCTTTGAAAAACTTTATATGCGAAATTGCAACTAAAACACTAATACTATGAAAAGATTACTTTCGATTTTGTCGCTCGTATGTGTGGCGATTATGTTTGTGGGCGTGTCGTCAGTCAAGGCGGCAACCCCTTCAGATCGTGCTGTCAAGGTTATCGTTATGCCTGACCATCTCGATTGGAACTACAAGTGTGGCGAGAAGCCCGTATTCAAGGTGCTGGTACTCAAGCACCACTCGCCAATGCAGAATGTCGAGATACGCTACGAGTTGTCGGAGGATAATATGCCGGCTCACAAGGTTGAGACGATGGTGCTCAAAAATGGCGAAGGCGTAATCAAGCTTGGCACAATGAAGGTGCCCGGATTCTTGCGTTGCAAGGTCTATGTCGAGGATGGCGTCAACACCCATCGCGGACTCGCTACCGCAGGTTTCGATGTCGAGAAGATCGAGCCAACAGCGGTTATGCCGGCCGACTTCGACGCATTCTGGCAGGGTGCGTTGGCGGAGAGTGCAAAGATTCCGCTCGAGCCTGTACTCACCCTTATGCCCGAGCAGTGTACTCACCACTACAATGTCTACAATGTGAAGTTCCGCAACGGCGCAAAGGACTATATCTATGGCGTGATGACTGTACCAAACAAGCCTGGCAAGTTCCCTGCAGTGTTGAAGGTGCCTGGCGCAAATGTCCGCACCTACACCGTAGCAAAGGATATGGTGGCATTGGGTGATGTGGTTACCCTCAAGGTGGGCATTCACGGTATTCCTATCGATATGGAGGGTGATGTCTACAGCAACCTCAAGCACGGTGCGTTGAAGAACTACAACCGCATCAACATACAGGATCGTGACAAGTACTACTACAAGCGTGTATACATCGGTTGTGCGCGTGCAGTGGATGTGCTTGCGGGTTTGGAGTTTGTCGATGCCGACCGCATCGCAGTTTGTGGTGGTAGTCAGGGTGGTGCCTTGTCGTTCACCACAGCCTACCTCAACCCTAAGGTTAAGTGCCTCTACGCCTTCTATCCCGCTTTGGCCGATTTGGGGGCATACCTCCACGGTCGCAGCGCAGGTTGGCCTCACCTCTTCCGCACAAATTCGGACGACAACCTTCGCAACGAGAATGTTTTGAACACAATAAAGTACTACGATATCGTGAACTTCGCACGCAAGACTCGCGTTCCTGTGAAGGTGGCTCTCGGCTACAACGATACCACTTGCTGCCCAACCTCGATGTTCTCGGTCTACAACTCGGTGCCTACATCGAAGGAGATCTATGTGCTCAACGAGATTGGTCACTACATCTACGAGGAGATGTTCCAGGATCGCAACAAGTGGTTGCTCGAGCATATCAAGTAGTGGTGCTTACACCAAGTGACAACCCTTTATTAACGCAAAAAGAGAACTCTATGGCATATTTCAAAGTTGAAGGTGGTCGTCGTCTTTCGGGCGAGATCAAGCCGCAAGGTGCAAAGAACGAGGCGTTGCAGATAATCTGCGCCACACTCCTCACCGAGGAGAAGGTTGTGGTCGACAACATCCCGCAGATTCTCGACATTATGCAGCTCATCGAACTCCTCAAGGCTATGGGTGTGAAGGTCGAGCGTCTTGGCGAGGATTGCTACTCCTTCTGCGCCAAGGATATTAACCTCGATTACCTCACCAGCGACGACTATCGCAACCGTTGTGCCCGTCTGCGTGGCTCGGTGATGATTGTCGGTCCACTCTTGGCCCGTTTCGGCGTGGGTTACATCCCAAAGCCGGGAGGCGATAAGATTGGCCGCCGTCGTCTTGACACCCACTTTATCGGCTTCCAGAAGCTCGGTGCGGAGTTCGACTTCGATGCTGCCGAGTCCTTCTTCTCGGTGCGTGCCAAGCAGCTTAAGGGTACCTATATGTTGCTCGACGAGGCGTCGGTGACGGGTACTGCCAATATCGTGATGGCGGCAGTGCTTGCCAAGGGCAAGACCACCATCTACAACGCAGCCTGCGAGCCTTATCTGCAGCAGTTGTGCAAGATGCTCAACCGTATGGGTGCTAAGATTTCGGGTGTAGGCTCGAATCTCCTCGAGATCGAGGGCGTGGAGTCGCTCGGTGGTACTATCCACACAATGCTGCCCGATATGATTGAGGTGGGTAGCTTCATCGGTATGGCGGCAATGAACCGCTCGGAGCTCACCATCAAGGGTGTGTCGTTCGAGAATCTCGGCATCATCCCTGCGCAGTTTGCACGCCTCGGCATCGCAATGGAGCGACACGGAGACGACCTCTACATCCCGCAACAGGATCACTACAGCATCGAGAGCTTTATCGATGGCTCGATTATGACCATTGCCGATGCTCCGTGGCCGGGCTTAACACCTGACTTGTTGTCGATTTTCCTCGTTGTGGCGACACAGGCGAAGGGTACGGTACTCATCCACCAGAAGATGTTCGAGAGCCGTCTCTTCTTTGTCGATAAGTTGATTGATATGGGCGCACAGATTATCCTCTGCGACCCTCACCGTGCAGCGGTCATTGGTCAGGATCACCAGCATCAGTTGCGTGCTGCCAAGATGTCGTCGCCTGATATTCGTGCAGGTGTGGCACTGCTCATCGCTGCAATGAGTGCCGATGGCGTGAGCACCATCCAGAATATCGACCAGATCGACCGTGGCTATCGCGACATCGAGGGACGACTCAATGCCATCGGTGCAAATATCATCCGATTGGACGAGTAGAAATATGAATATAGTAACAACAAAGGCTGACTTGGGTCAGCCTTTGTTGTTTAGTTCAACTTGCTACTGAAATTTTCCGTAACCTGGGGTTGCTGCAACTCGATGCGACCTATGTTGGTCTCGTAACGTGCCACATTGTCCTGCAACGAGAGGAGTAGTCGCTTGGCGTGCTCGGGGGTGAGGATTATGCGGCTGTTGACAGCCGCCTTTGGCATACCCGGCAGAAGCGACGCAAAGTCGATGATAAACTCCGATGTCGAGTGCGATATGATGGCGAGGTTCGAGTAGTGACCCTTTGCTACTTCGGGGTCGAGCTCTACATCTATTCCGTGTTGTTTCAAATCGTTCATAATTCCTGGTTATTTTCTACTTGCAAAGTTACGCAATTATTGTGTCAAAAACCTCCTGTTCGACCATAAGTTATCAACAATAAAAAAACAATGCGGCAGGCAAGGCACGCAAAATGCAGGTGCGATAAATGGTGTGGCAGTATAGGATGTTTAATATATTTTTAATATATTTGCCGAGTAATTTGCTTTACTGCGACCAAATTCAGAAGTAGAAAGTTATGATAAGCGTCAATATGGAACTTTTGTTGCGCGGCGTTACCGTCGGCTTGGCATCATCAATTACGGTGGGCCCTGTGGCGGTGTTGTGCATCCAGCGCACCCTGAGCAAGAGCCGTAAGTCGGGATTCCTCTCGGGTATGGGTGTGGCGTGTGCCGATACACTGATGGCCATTATCGCCTTCTTCTTCTACGCCCTGCTCAAGACGCAGATCGAGCAGTACAAGGATATAATCTCGATTCTTGGTGGTATCTTCGTGGTGATTGTCGGTGTGGTCATATTCTTCCAGAAGCCTGCACCGCAGATTCGTCGCAACCGTACAGGATCGACCACCTCGTGGCGTGACTTTGTCTCGATGTTCGGCTTTACGATGGCGAACTTCGTGACGGTCATCCCCTACATTCTCGCCTTCTTTGCGATGCTTGGCGTAGAGTCGCACGATGGCTCGCGCGATATGGCCTCTATAGTGTCGAGTATGCTTGTCTTGTCGGGCTTCTTGGCAGGTGCAGTGTTGTGGTGGTTTGTGCTTACGCTCATCATCAGCCTCTTCCGCAGCCGATTCCGCCCTCATCATATGCATATTATCAACCGCGTAGCGGGTATTATCATAGGACTCCTCGGAGTCATAACCATACTTTCGACAGTAGTATCATCTATCCCAAATGGCACAATCAACTAAGAAGATTATCATTGCGCTCGACGGATTCTCCTCGTGCGGTAAGAGCACATTTGCCAAGAGCATTGCTCAACGACTCGGCTATATTTTCATCGACACAGGTGCTATGTATCGCGCTGTGACGCTCTATGCCCTCGAGCACGGAGCCATTCGCTCGGGTATGGTCGACGAGGATGCTGTGGTGAAGCTTCTCGACGAGATTACCATCACCTTCCGCTTCAATCCGCAGCGAGGAGCCAGCGATATCTATGTCAATGGCGATCTGGTTGAGGGTAAGATTCGCACCATCGAGGTGTCGAACTGTGTAAGCCCCGTAAGTGCCATTGCCGAGGTGCGTGAGAAACTCGTTGCGATGCAGCAGGAGATGGGACGCGCCAAAGGTGTTGTGATGGATGGTCGTGACATCGGTACGGTGGTATTCCCCGATGCCGAGTTGAAGATATTTATGACGGCCGATGCCAAGGTGCGTGCCGAGCGTCGCTATGCCGAACTCACCGCCAAGGGCGACAAGGTGTCGTTCGAGGAGATTCTCGAGAATGTGGTTTCGCGCGATAAGGCCGATATGAGTCGTGCCATCTCGCCATTGCAGCAGGCGGAGGATGCCATCGTGCTCGACAATAGCCATATGACCGTAGAGGAGCAGATGGAGTGGTTCGACAAGGAGTTCCAACGAGTGCAAAGCACTCTTTAGTTGAGAGTTGAAAGTTGAGAGTTGAGATAGACACAAATTCGGGTTTTTGCTTTGGTGTGGTGCGAGCCATCAACGAGGCAGAGCAGGCGTTACGGAGTGGTAGTGTAGCTTCGTTGGGCGATATTGTGCACAACCGTATGGAGGTGCAGCGTCTCGAAGCCCTGGGTTTGCGAACAATCTCGCACGAAGATATCCCCACACTCGGTGGCAAACGAATGTTGATTCGTGCACACGGAGAGCCACCTATGACCTACCATCTTGCCGAGCGTTATGGCGTGGAGGTGATAGATGCCACCTGCCCTGTGGTGGCGGCCTTGCAGCGCAAGGTAAAGGCGGCATACGAGGCTATGTCGAAGGTGGGAGGTACGGTTGTTATCTTGGGCAAGCGTGGACACGCCGAGGTTGTCGGCTTGACGGGTCAGGTCAATGAGAAGGCTGTCGTGGTGGAGTGCGAAGCAGACTTAGAGCAGATAGATTTCACACGCCCGATATACTACCTCTCGCAGACAACACAGAGCATCGAGAAGTTCCGTTGTCTTGCCGAAATTATGCGTGAGCGACTCTCGAGCGAGGCATTGTTGACGGTTGACGACACCATCTGTCGTCGAGTATCCTCGCGTGAGGAGCATCTGCGCGAGTTCGCAGCAAAGCACGATGTCATAATCTTTGTCTGCGGACGCAAGTCGAGCAATGGCAAGGTGCTCTACAACATCTGTCAGGGGGCAAACGAGCGCTCCTACAATATCGAGGAGGCAAGTGAACTGCAACGAGAGTGGTTCGAGGGTGTCGAGAGTGTGGGTATTTGCGGTGCTACCTCCACTCCAAAGTGGTTGATGGAGGAAGTGGCGAAGGAAATTAAAAATTAAAAATTAAGAATTAAAAATTATTTTTCCTTAAATTCCCTAAATTCTTTAAACTCCCTAAACTCCCCAAAGAAAAAACCAAACACACCAAAATATGAAAAAGTATCTTTTGAGAAGTGTAAAATATTTTATCGCTTTTTGCGTTGTATATGTGGCATTTATGGCATTGGCGCACTACACCGATCATCTGCCTGTAACCTTTGCCGAGCGTTGGCAACTGATGTTTGCCACCTGGCGAGGCTGGGGTATGGTCGTAGGCATCATCTTGCTTGCCGCCACCTATCCGTTTTTCGGTTTTGCCAAGCGTTCGTTCGAGGCCGATATCGTGGCCGACCACGAGCAGTTGGATATGGCAGCCGAGGTTGTAGGGTTGAGGCTTGTGTCGGCGAGTGAGAGCGAGTTGGTCTATCGTGCCGATGGACTCCGTCGCTTGATGCGCCTCTTCGAAGATGAGGTGCGAGTTCGCCAGAATGGCAACCAAGTCGAGGTTGATGGACTGCGCAGCTACTCTGTGCGTATGGCCTACGATGCCGAGCGATACATTACGAACAAACACCGCCGTGAGCGAGGAGAGATTTAAGAGATGAAGCGTAGGATTCTGAAATACACACTGATTGCCATTGTGGCAGTCTCGGTTTTTGTGGGTGGCATATTCGCCACTCGCAACGATTTTGGCTTGGGACGCAATATGGAGATTATGGTCAACTTTATGCACGCCATCTCCACCCAATATGTCGATAAGGTCGATGCCGACGAGATGATGAAAAATGGAGCTGCGGGCATAACTGCCAAGCTCGACCCCTACACCGACTTCATCTCCGAGAAGGAGATGCCCGACTTCGAGCAGATGACCACCGGTCGCTATGGCGGTATCGGTTCGCTCATCCGCAAGAAGGGTGACTATGTCATCATTGCCGAGCCATACAAGGGATCGCCTGCCGACGAAAGTGGCCTCAAGATTGGCGATAAGATTGTGGCTATCGATGGCAAAGATATGCGTGGTGCCGAGATCGAGAATATCAGCAAGGCGTTGCGTGGAGAGCCTAATACTACGGTTAAGGTCACCGTTGAGCGTCTGCTCACGGGCGTGCGCGAGGAGTTGAAGATTCGCCGTCAGCGCATCTCGATACCTAGCATCACCTACGCCGACTATGTTGCAGATGGCGTAGGCTACATTCGCCACGCCGACTTCACCGATAAGTGCTACGAGGATATGCGTGCAGCTATTCTCCGCCTGCAGAGCAAGGGCGAGTTGAAGGGCCTTGTGCTCGACTATCGTAACAATGGCGGTGGCCTGTTGCAGTCGGCTGTGAAGGTGCTCTCGCTCTTTGTGCCTAAGGGTACGAAGGTGGTCGAGATGCGAGGTCGCAATGGCGTGATGGAGACACTCCATACACAGTATGAGCCACTGCTTCCATCGATTCCTATCGTGGTGCTCATCAATGGCAACAGTGCATCGGCAGCCGAGATTGTGGCGGGAGCCATTCAGGACTTGGATCGAGGAGTTGTAGTTGGTCAGCGCAGTTTTGGTAAGGGCTTGGTGCAGAGTACATTGCCTTTGGGCTATAACGCCTATGCCAAGGTCACTACCGCCAAGTACTACATCCCATCGGGACGCTGCATTCAGGCTATGAACTACTCGAAGGAGGGTCGTGCCGAGGCGGTTGCCGATTCGCTTATCAACGAGTTCAAGACTGCGCGTGGTCGCAAGGTCTACGATGGCGGCGGCATTATGCCCGACAGGCGTGTCGACAGCAAATATGTGAGCACTTTTGCGCTGGTGCTCTATTTGACAGGTGTGGTAGAGGAGTTTGGCGATATCTACTACAAGCAGCATCACGCCACCCCGATAGATGTGAAGAACTTCTCGATCTCGGAGAAGGATTATGCCGACTTCGTGGTTATGGCTATGGAGCGCGATATACCTTACAAGTCGGAGTCGCGTGTGGCACTCGAGAAGCTGCGCTCGGCACTCAAGAAGGAGCGCAACGACTCGCTCGAGGAGGCTTTGGCGACTATCGACAAGGGGCTCAACGACGACAAACGAAGCTGCTTCGAGACCTTCCGCGACGACATCCTGGAGCAGATCAATCAGAATATTGTGTTGCGCTACGCCTATGCCGAGGGTGTGATTGCCTCCTCGTTGCGTAGTGACAAGGAGCTCAAGGTAGCCATCGAGACTCTTGCCGACAAGGCGGAGTACGAGCGCATACTCACCTCGCAAGATACAGCGAGAAAGTAGTGAAAAAAGATGCTGTTGCGACTCAAAAATAAGATTTTCGAGAATGGTCGAGTTATCGTGCTGGTGCTCGCCACACTGCTTATTGCGGTCTCGTTGCTGATGACCAATCGAATGGCCGAGGCGTTGCACATCAAGGAGAAGCACGATGTGGAGCTCTGGGCAGCGGCTATGGAGAGGGTCAATCGTGACGCTATGGGCGACTACCTGAACGATCCGCTGGTTACAAGCATCATCTCGAACCGCAACAACATCCCCTTTATCATCACCGACGAGAATCTGCGAGTTATCTCGCACCACCTCATACCGCACGAGGTTATCGAGTCACCCGAGTTGCTTCACGCCACTCTGGACCGTATGGCAAGCGACAATGTCCCTATCGTGGTGAGGTTCTGGTGGACACAGACCCACAACCACATCATCTTCTATGGTCACTCGCTCACGCTGCAGACACTCTACATCTTCCCATACATCCAGATATTCATCATTGTGGTCTTTGTGATGGTGATATTTATGGCCTTCCGCTCGATGAAGCAGAATGAGCAGAGCCGTGTATGGGTGGGACTCGCCAAGGAGACTGCACATCAGCTCGGCACTCCTACATCGTCACTGCTCGGCTGGATTGAGTATCTGCGTGAGCAACCTGTCGACCAGATGGCCGTCGACGAGATGCAGAAGGACTTGGCACACCTGATGAAGATTGTCGACCGCTTCTCGAAGATTGGCTCGGAGGCACCTCTCTCGGTGGAGTCGCTCAACGAGGTGGTGGGCAACTCGGTGATGTACTTCCGCAAGCGCATACCTCGCAATGTCACGCTCGAATATAACGGTCTCGCCATCGAAACCGTGAAGGCCAAGCTGAATGTTGCACTCTTTGAGTGGGTTGTCGAGAATCTGGTGAAGAACGCCCTCGATGCCCTGCAGGGACACGGTGCAGTGGCGGTGACAATCGGCGAGGATAGCAAATATGCGTGGGTGGATGTGTCGGATACGGGCAAGGGAATCCCAAAGTCGAAGTGGAAGCGCATCTTCGAGCCGGGCTACACCACCAAGACTCGAGGCTGGGGCCTTGGACTCTCGCTCTCGCGTCGTATTGTCGAGGAGTACCACAAGGGCAAGATTGCAGTTGTCGAGTCGGAGATTGGCAAGGGTACAACCTTCCGTGTAACACTTAAAAAGGCGTAGCGATGAATCAAGCGGTGAATACCATAACAGCCGAGGAGCTTTTTGGCGTGGGTAGCACACTTGTCGAGCAGATCGACGAGCGTGTGCTCTCGGGCGTTGCGTCGCTTGGTTCGTGGTATCAGGTGGCTACGGGAGTGGTCGCCCTCCTCTTTATATTTATATTGGTGTGCTACAACAATCCGTTGCGTGTGCTCTTCTCATCCTTCATCGGCAGGAGTAGCTACTCCAATCTGAGCGTCTTCTCGTCGGAGATTCGCAATATAGAGATCTTGACCAGCCTTGGCGGAGTCTCGATGCTCTCGCTTGTGGTTATGCGCCTCGGTGTTATGGAGGAGTTTGCGATGGTGCGCCACGCTATGGGCGCAATGTCGGCGTGGATGTTCGGAGCTATGTCGTTTCTCGCCATTTTTGCCACCATCTTTTTTGAGCGAGGTATGCTCTACCTGGTGGGGCTCATCAGCGGACACGAGGCGGCCTGTATAAATATGTGGCATCTGAAGCTGCTTCACTTCAGCACAGCCATAATTGTGGTCACTCCGTTTGTGATTTTGGCACTTTTGACCGAGGGTGTGGTTGCGATAATCGCCTTTTATATCTCTGTTGCAGTGAGTTCTGTAGCCCTTGTTTTGTTCGTCAAAGACTCTTTTTTACTCTTTAATACTCAAAGATTTTCTATTTTCCATTGGATTTTGTATCTTTGCGCCCTGGAATTTTTCCCGCTATCGTTGTTGCTTGCTCCGATAGTGCGCTAAATATGCAGAAAACAAGAAAATATATGAGTAATACCATTAACAAAATCCTCGTAGCACAACCTGCTCCGACCATTATCGAGAAGTCGCCATTCTACGAACTCTCCAAACGTCTCGAAGTAGAAATTGACTACAATCCGCTAATCAAGGTTATCGGCATTACCCCAAAGGAGTTTCGCAGTCAGCGAATAAATATCCTCGATCACACAGCAGTCATTTTCACTTCGCGTACTACCATCGACAGCTTCTTCCACATCTGTGAGGATGCCCGCATCACCGTACCCGAGACTATGAAGTACATCTGCTCGACCGAGAGTATTGCCCTCTATCTGCAGAAGTACATCGTCTATCGCAAGCGCAAGATATCGTTTGCCGATGGCTCGTTCCAGGGCCTTATCGAGCTCGTTGTGAAGAACAAGGCGGAGAAGATGCTTCTCTCGCTCAGCGAGCCACACAAGCCCGAGATACCCGAGGCTCTCGCCCGTCTCAATATCCAGCACACACCAATCATCCTGGCTCGTACCGTCGCTACCGACATCTCGGCGGAGAAGCTCAAGGAGTACGATATGGTGTTGCTCTACTCACCGTGGGATGTGAAGAGCATCTGCGAGAAGCTCCCTGTCGATGAGATGCCTACCATCGCCACTTTCGGTGAGGGTACGCTCAAACTCGCAGTTGAGAGCGGTATCCACGTCAAGACCAGTGCGCCTACACCTGTGGCTCCATCGCTTGCCAAGGCTGTCGACCTCTACATTCAGGCTGTTCGCAAGGGTGCCGATGTCGATGATGTGGCCTATGTTACCGACGAGCAGAAGGAGGAGTTCCTTCGCACGCAGCAGAGCCGCCTCGCCAAGAAGGGCCGCTCGAAGAAGTAGAGATTTACCCGTCGCACAATGGACAATCGCCTGCCTAAATCGGAGAAGTTGCACTCTTTTGGTGCAATCCGTCGTCTCTTTTCGGAGGGACGCGGTGGCTTTGTCTACCCGTTGCGCTATGTGGCCTATGCCGAGAGTGCTGACGAACTTCAGCCTGAGATTCTCTTCTCCACGCCGAAGAAGTTTCTCAAGCGAGCCAACTGCCGCAATACCATCCGTCGTCGTATGCGTGAGGCCTATCGCCTCAACAAGTCGATTCTCCAGTCGGGCGAGAAGCGCCATCTTCAGGTCGCTCTCATCTACTCGACCAAGGAGATGCTCGACTATAAAACTATCGAAAATGCCACAAAACGAATTTTGGAAAACCTTTCTAAGTAGCATTCGTCGCATTGTGGCGTTCCCCTTCATCTTGCTGATACGCTTCTACCAAAAGTGTATCTCGCCACTAACACCACCGGCGTGCCGCTACACCCCTACCTGCTCGCAATATGCCATCGAGGCTATCCGCAAGTATGGCATCTTCAAGGGTGGCTGGCTTGCTGCCAAGCGTATTGCCCGTTGTCATCCGTGGGGTGGTTCGGGGTACGACCCTGTTCCATAACACAGAGTGCGCCCGTCGGGCGCACTCTGTTTGCTTTTCGGACAGAAATCTCTACTCCTTTCTCTTCTCGATTTGGCGTTTCACAGCATCTAATGCCAAGTCTACCGCCTCCTCGAAAGTGCGAGCTCTCTGCTCGCTTACGATATCTGCGCCCGGAACGTGTAGCGTCACAAGAGCCACCTTGTTGCCCTTCTCGCTGTCCTTGTCCAGCTTCAAAATCACATCCACACCTGTCGAGTTGCCCTCAAATCTCTCCAATCTCGACATCTTCTTCTCCACAAATTCGATGAGCTGCTTGCTCGCGTCGAACTTAACTGATTGAATCTTAACCTCCATAGTACAAATGTTTTTAAGGTTTATAATTTGAAATTGTTCTGATTAGCCCTTTTTGCACCAATCTTCGGACTCCAAAATGCTCACATACCCCAAGTATGCTCCGCTTTTGTCGCCTTGCTTGTTGCCAAAATCATCTAATCATCTCCAATTTCATAGTAGGTATTCGGTTTATAATTTGAAATTGTTCTGATTAGCCCTTTTCGCCCCAATCTTCGGACTCCAAAATGCTCACATAGGTTTACTATGCTCCGCTTTTGTTGCCTTGCTTGTTGCCAAAATCATCTAATCATCTCCAATTTCATAGCTTCTATTATTATAACGAAATCCTCTATCTTTTTCGTATGTCACTATCTCCTCTAATAACCTCTAATAACCTCTAACGCCCTTAACGCCTCTATCGCCTCTAACGCCTCTAACGCCCTTAACGCCTCTAACGCCCCTAACGCCCCTAACGCCCTTAACACCTCTAAAGCCCCCAACGCCCCTAACGCCTTCGGTGCCTCTAGCCCCTTGGCGCCCCTTTACTTGTGCGGATGGGCCTTTTCGTAGACCTCCTGCAGCTGTGCTATGCTGTTGTGGGTGTAGCACTGCGTAGTGCGGAGCGAGGAGTGGCCCATCAGCTCCTGTATATCGCGCATATCGGCCTCCTTGTTGAGCAGATGGGTGGCGAAGGTGTGTCGCAACACGTGCGGAGAGCGTTTGCCCTGCACCTGTGCCCCCTTCAGCTCGCTCTCCACCACTCGTTGGATGGTTGAGCGTGAGAGTGGTTTACCCTTTGTCGAGAGGATGAGTGGAGCGTCGCCCGAGGTCGAGAAACCCATCTCCCGCAACCTATCTATATGTGTACGCACGCGCGAGGCCATCTCGGGCAGTATCGGTATCAGTCGGTGTTTGTCGCCCTTGCCCCTGATGTGTAGCGAGGTGTAGTCTGCCGCAAAGTCACCAAGGCGTATACCCTGCAACTCCGCAAGACGGATGCCACAACTGTAGAACAGGGCTATAATAAGGGCATTGCGCTGCTCACGAAAGTCTCCCTCGGTGCTGCACGCCTGCAGACGGTCGAGCAGTGGCTCCATTCGTGTCTCGGGCACAAACGAAGGCAACTTGTGAGGTGTGCGGAGTGTTGTTATGCGGCGGAATATATCTTGGGTGACACGATTTTCGCGACGCAGATATTTGAAGAGGCTACGCAGCGACGAGAGCTCACGATTCATCGATGCAGCACTAATCTTATCCTCGTCCATACGATGGATTATCCACTCGCGGATATCCTCGGCGGTCACTCGTGTAAGGTCAAATTCTTGGGGATTGTCGGCTCGCTCTTTGCACCACGATACGAACGACTCGATATCGTGTCGATAGTTGCGCACAGTCAGCGCAGAGTACCTTTTCTCGGCTTGAATATATGTAATGAACGCATCTATCATAGCCTATTCGATCGAAGAACCTAGACAAATATAGTGAAAAATAATAGAAAAGACAAAAAAACTGCACCACTTTTTGCGATGCAGTTCTTTTTTTGTGGGGCGTGTTTTCAGCGCTGTAGTGCTACTACTTGCTGAGAATATCGATAATCGATTTTATTTTTTCTGTGATTTTGTCGCATTTTTCTTTAATAGGAGTCACCACTTTGTTGATTTTTTCTTCGATTCCGGCCTTCAACTCTTTCGCCATTACTTTTGGCTTCTCCTTCAGTTCATCAAGTTGTGTGCGTAGTTTTGTTGCTGCCAGCAAAATTCCACCCTGAAGATTAGGGTTGATCTGTTGTATCAACTTCTGCACATCTGGCGTGTTGTATAGTGAGTCGTTCAATTTCTTGAGTCGTAAGCACGCATTGGTGGCGGCAGTCTGCGCTATCTGCTTTTGTTGCGCATATATTGAGCGAACGACATCGAAATCCTTATTATTGTTGCACTCCTGCTCCTGCTCTTTTATTTCGGCTAACAGACCTGGCAACATTTTTACCAAGTCGGAATCCGATGCGGTCTCGATGGTATAGTTGCTTTTGATATGTTTGGTATATTTGCCAATAAATATCTCGTTCAGTTTTTTTTCTATGCTGTCGCGAAGCTCATCTACAGCACTCTTGCACTCTTCGAAAGCATAGCTTGCGATATCACTTTCGCACTCATTATACAACTTATTCAATCGCCTGGACTCTTTTGACAGTTCCTGATACCACATAATCAACTGCAGCTCGTTTACGCCATCGAGTTGATATTTGTCCTTGAGATCCTCCTTGTATGACTCTACTGTCTCTTCTGCTTCCAATAAGGCTTTTGTACTGTCTATGACATTCTTAACTGTAGAGGCGAATGACTCTCCACTGCTCTTTTTGCTACTATAGTCGTCATCGTAACTGCTGGAGCTCGAATAGTTTGAACTTGAGTAGCTCGAAGATGAACTACTCGAAGATGATGAGCGAGAGCTTGACGAAGAGCGAGATGAGGATTTTGCACTCTTCTCGGCGGCTCTTCTCTCGGCTGCCTCCTCTCTCTCCCTTGCAGCCTTCTCCTTTTTCTCTTCTCGTTCCTTAGCGGCCTTCTTTTTTTTAGCTTCAGCAGCTCTTTTTTTAGCTTCTGCCAATTCAGCCCTTCTTTGTTTTAATAATTGTTCGGCTGCCCAGACATTGTTATCATAGCAATTGCCAAGTCTGCCATCAGGCCACCTGATGTTCTTGGGGTTATTCCTATAATTGCCATTTTGTTTTGCCGTATCACGAGATTGCTTTCTGGACATCACAGTCTGTTCTGCCTCTCTTACAAAGCCTTCGGCAACTCGCACATCATAGTCTTCGTCAAAAAATCCCATGGTCTTGTAATATTAGAATATGTTACTCTTGTTAATTCATTATATCTGTCGAGGTGGAACTCTAACATATGTTACAAAGTTAGCAATATTTTTTGTGAGGTTGAGGATTACTTGACGGTTGCAAACTCGAAGCCTTCCACCTTGTCCCATTCGCCGCGTGTGAAGTCGGGAATCTCGACGGGTGCGCCACCGGCAAGGGCCGACTGCTCGGTCAGCTCCACCAACGATGACCATTCGGCAGCATCGTAGACATCCATATCGAGTGGCAATCCGTTGCGGAGGCAGTAGATGAGGCGGCTATCCATCACATAGTCGATCCAGCGTTTGCCACAAAGCTCCTCGCCTCGTGCCTTATACTGCTCGATAAATGGGTGCTTGTGCTCCTCGACAAGGGCTGCGCAACGCTCACCCGAGAGAAGATCCGTAGTGTCGGGTGCGAAGGCCATATATGGAGCAGGGTACTTCTGAACATAACCCTTGGTGCCACTCAGCAGGAACGAGCGGCTATATGGTCGTGGCAGAGCGATTCCGTGCTGCAGGAGTATGGTGCGACCTCGCTCGGTCTTAATTATCGAACTATTCATTGTGCCGCAGAACTCCTCGGGCTTGCCGATGGTGCGCGACGAGAGTGATACAAGGCTCTTCATTCGGTCGCCTCGGTGGATGCCCAAAGCCAATGCCACAGGACCAAGTCCGTGGGTAGGGTAGAAGTTGGCTATGTGGGTTGCCATATACTCCACCTGCCAATTTTTCCAGCGGCGGTGTCCATTGTCGTTGAGCGAGATTCTCTCACGCAAATCGTGAATATATGACGCCTCGGCGTGTACCAGGTCGCCAAAGAGCCCCTTTTGCGCCATATTGAGTGTTGCCAGCTCGAACTCGTCGTAGCAGCAGTTCTCGAGCATCATACAGTGGCGTTGTGCCCTCTCGGCGGCATCTACCAATCGCCAGCAATCGGCTACCGACATCGCTGCGGGAACCTCCAATGCCACGTGCTTGCCCTGCTCAAGGGCATAGATGGCTATCTCGGCGTGGCTCACCCAGTCGGTGCTGATGTAGACCAGATCGACTTCGGGTAGTGAGCAGAGGCTTTGCCACCCCTCTTTGCCGATGTAGGTTGCTGGGCGTGTAGCTCCGTATCGCTCGACTATGGCACACGCAGCTGCGATGTTCTCCTCGATGAAGTCGTTCACTGCCACCACATCGGCTCCATCGATGTCGGCCATACGCTCCACAGCCAACTGACCGCGCGCACCCACACCTATAAAACCTATGCGCACACGATCCAAAGGCTCACAAGAGAAACCAATAAGGCTTTTTTGCTTCATAGCACAATTTTTTCGAAATAGTAATTACAAAGTTAAAAAATAATTTCCGATTAGACAAAAATCGTCAGATTTGGTTTAGGTCTGAAAGCAATTTGGGGCAAAAACCTTCAAACTGCAACTAAAAGCAAAAATAATTATTAAAATTATTACAATTTATAATGCTGTGAATGATAGCGAATTACGGCGTTTGCAGAAAAAAAATCAAAAAATAATTAAAAATTTTTAATAAAATGCTTGCACAGTTCGAAAAAACCCCTTATCTTTGCAGCGAAGTTTTAAGGTTCATTTTAGGTTAGTAGTTTTAGGTTGGTTGAGGAAATCGGAAGGTTGTGGCAGATGGCCACTAAGACTACGGGAGGTGCTCTCCCGTGAGTCGAATACCTCCGAAGACCTCATTTTTTTTGTCTATAGTTAAAGGGTATGTCCAAGCAGACTGGACATACCCTTTAACTATATAAATCCCCTTCGACTCTTTTAGAACTTGTAGAAGTATATCTTTGCCGATTTGATCTTGGTATCCTCAATTGCGTGGAGGGTTATCAGTCCCTTGGCGTTGATGAAGCGCATACCGAGGCGGTCGGTATGTTTGCCACTATTGTAGAGGGTGTAGATATTATCTCTCTTGGCAAAGGCGATATCGAGCACACCCTCGTACTCAATCTCGATAGCCACGCCACCATCCTTGACCTTCTCGTCTGCCGTGAAACGCAAAGTCTCGCCCTGAGCCAAATCCTGTGCATCGAGCGTCACAACCTTTGCCGGGTTGTTGTTTGGGTCGGGCATAAGGCTGAAGTCCGACAAGACCATAGTCACGCCATCGCGCACCGCATAGACATCGCGTGGCTGAGGGTAGATCGAGGCCTGCACCTCGTAGCCAAGCTCGCGCAGACGCTTGATGCGATCGCGCGTGAGTGCCTCACGCTCCATCGACGATACTCCCACCTTGCCACCAAGCTGTGGCAACACTTCGAATGCCGACTCCGCACTCTTTGGTCGTATGGCATAGAGTATCAGGCACTTCGAGAACTTGCGACACTCCTTCATACCCTCGACATTGCTGGTGAAACAGATCCAATTGTTGCCCATAATCTTCTGTGCGAGGCGGTACGACTCGACATACTTGCTGTGGAGCATAGGTGTTATCTTATGCACCTTGCACTCGCGGAGTATCTCCTCGAGTGTAGGTATTGGTGTGCGGTACTCGGCATTAGGCGATGCAAGCACATAGTTCTCACGCAACTCCTTGAAGGTGAGGTCCTCGACCTTGACCTTGCCGCTGATCTTCGAGTAGTCGGCAGCGTTGCGGCAGGTGCGGTTGAGGGTCTTGTCGTGCATAATCACCAAATGACCATCCGAGGTCATCTTCACATCGCACTCGATGCCGGCATAACCGTGTCGTGCAGCACGCGCTACTGCGGGAACTGAATTTTCGGGGCAGATCTTGCTCCAGCCGCCTCTGTGTGCAAACATCTTTGGCAGCGGTTGCTCGCTCTGTGCCATAGCCACGAGGGCGAAGCAGAGCGCAACAACAAGAGTGTAGAGTCTCTTCATACTATAAACTATTATTTATCGGTTTCGGTTGGGAAGTTGATGCCATAGACAAGGTGCTCGAGTGGGCGCAGGAAGTTGCGCTTGCCATACTTTGGCGAGTAGACATAGCAGTCGAGCGTGAGGAGCTTACCCGAGGCCTTGTCGAGTGTGGTGTAGCTCACGAACGGACCACCCATAAAGTCGCCCTCGACATCCCAGAATCCGCGCAGCACAATCCAATCTATGCCATTGACTTTCAGTACATTGCGTTCAGGGATAAATGGTGTGTAGCCATCATTTTCGATATTCGGCAACTTGGTTACCGTAGTCATATACGAGCCATCGGTTGGACCCGGTATGCGGCGAGCAAATTCGTTGCGTGCCTTCACCAGTGCCTCGGTGGTGAGGCTCTGCTTGCCCTCAAATGGGTGGGCATAGAGGAAGAATCCCTGACTCGCTGCGGGGTACTCGTTCGATATCCAGAGGAAGTCGTCGCTCTCGCTACGCAGGAGATAGCCATTCGGGATGGTCATCTCGATGGCAAACTTCTTCTCCACGAGCTGCTCAATCGAGCGTGCGCTCTGCTTCTTGCCATACTCGAGGGTGCGGTTGCGCTCGGCAATCTCGAGTACTCGAAGCAGATGCTCGCCATTCTGCTTGAGGTAGTCGACCATAGCCTCGACGGATGGGCCCTGGAAGGTGATGACGATTTGTGGCGATGCCACCACATCGTACTGCACAAGCATTGCACACTCCTTGACCGAAGGGGCGCAGAGCACCTTCAGGATGTTGCGGTAGGAGGGTAGTAGGTGCTTGAAGTCGCGTGCGGTGATGCGTACCACGTCGAACATCGGCTCCTTCTGGTTGAGTGTCTCGACGGGTGTGGCAAACACCTCGCGTATCTCCTCTCCGAGTGGCGACTCCCACTCTGTGCCATCGCACACTACCAACACCTCATAGGGTGCACCTTGGGCGGTCTTTTTTGCCCCAGTGAGCGAGCGGAAACTGTCGCAACTCGTCACCGCAAATATTGCCATCAGGCAGACTACTATCTCAAAAAATCTTCTCATAATCGACATCTGAAACGATAACATACCTCTACAAAGGTATGCATATTTTGTGCAACAGCAAAATTTTTGCAATAAAATAGCTATCTTTGTCGTTGTTATAATAGGTTGGGTCAAAATCGTAGGATATGAAGATTGTTGTGGCGGTAACGGCGGCAAGTGGTGCGATTTATGCACGACAACTGCTCGATAGGCTTGTGGCGAATGACGAGGTGGAGCGTGTGGCTCTCATCTATAGCTCAAATGCGCGTGCAGTGGTCGAGCACGAAGGGGTGGTGATGCCCTGCTCGCCCAAGATCGAGGAGTACGACAACGACGATATGTTCTCGGCACCGGCGAGTGGCTCGGCACGATGGGACGCAATGGTGGTTGTGCCATCGAGCGTAGGCACCATTGGTCGTGTGGCCTCGGGTGTGTCGCAGAGCCTCATCGAGCGTGCTGCCGATGTGATGCTCAAGGAGCGTCGTCGCCTCATCTTTGTGGTGCGCGAGACACCTTACTCGCTTATACATCTCCGAAATATGACCACACTCACCGAGGCGGGTGCGGTGATTTTGCCCGCCACACCTTCGTTCTACTCCCATCCGTCGGATATCGAGGCGTTGTGCCAGACTGTCACCGAGCGTGTCGAAGCGCTGCTTGGTCTCGAGGGCAAACGATATGAGTGGGGCGAGAGGAGTTAGAAGTGAGTAGTTAGAAACAAGCAGCGCACCCCAGTAAGCACCGAAGGTGCGCCCCCGGTAAACCCCGGTAACCCTCGGAAAACTTGCGCCTTGACCACGGTCGGAGTTCGCTAAACAAAAAAACTATGAAAAAATTACTATTAATATTGCTTGCGATGATGTGCCTGTCGTGTCGTCAAGGTGGTGACCTTACCGCCTTGCGCGAGGGCGACATACTCTTTATCGAGACAGAGTCCTTTCAGTCGAAGTATGTGAAGATTGGTATGCTCTCGATATGGAGCCATTGCGGCATAGCTGTCGATACGCCCGAGGGGGTGCAGATTATGGAGGCGGATACCACGGTGCGTATTCTGCCCGTAGAGCGTTTTGTGGCGAAGTCGGTGGGTGGCAAGTATATCATCAAACGCCCCGAGCAGCAGCTCACCGCACCCATCGATCAGCAGAAGTGGCTGGGACGATGGTATGACCTGAAGTTCAGCTTCGATAACGAAGAGGTCTACTGCTCGGAGCTTGTGTGGCTTATCTACAAGGATCAGGGCATCGAGCTCTGTCCACCCATCAGGATCAAGGAGCATCTGATGGTGCGCCTCCCGATGGTGCAACGAGCCCTCGAGGAGCGAGGCATCTCGCCCGAACAACCTGCAGTAGCACCTTGCGACCTTCTGCGAGCGTTGTAGCATAGATATAAAACAGGAGTCCTCGGATTGTTACATCCGAGGACTCTCCTTTTTTGTCAAACCTATCTCAAAGGTATTACTTGATACGCTCGTAGTACTCGCGGGTGCGGGTGTCAACGCGGATCTTGTCGCCTGTGTTGATGAACAAAGGCACCTTGATAGTAGCACCGGTATTTACGGTAGCAGGCTTGAGTGAGTTGGTCGAAGCGGTATCGCCCTTGATGCCTGGCTCGGTGTAGGTAACCTCCATATCAACGATTGGAGGAAGCTCTGCTGCCAAAACGATATCCTTGTCGGTGTGGTACATAACCTCTACGATCTGACCATCTGCCATAAGGTCGTAGTTCTCGATGAGTGACTTCTCGATGTTGATCTCCTCGAAGGTCTCGGTGTGCATAAAGTGTGCACCGAGGTCATCCTCGTAGGTGAACTGGTATGGACGACGCTCAACGCGTACCTGCTCAATCTTGATACCTACCGACGAGAAGGTATTCTCGAGAACGCGACCGTTCTCCAAATTCTTGAGCTTCGAACGAACGAATGCAGGACCCTTGCCTGGCTTGCAGTGCTGGAAATCGACAACAATAAAAGTCTTGCCATCCATCTCGATGCACATACCGATTTTGATATCAGCTGCTGTAATTGTCATAGTTGTATATTTTTATGTATTAGAAATTTCCGGGTGCAAAAGTAATAAATAAAATTGATATTGACAATTTTTTGTTTTTTTATCTATTATTTGCGCATTTTAGCCAATTTTCTCTACCTTTGCAGCCGCAGTTAGGTTATTATTTTTTTGGCAAACACAAATTTAAGTATGAAACCCAATTTTTCAATTGATTTTCGTCCGAAACTCTACTACACATTGCGTGGGTATGATCGTGCGAAATTGATGAAGGACATTATGGCCGGTATCATCGTTGGTATCGTAGCCATTCCTCTTGCTATCGCCTTCGGTATCGCATCGGGCGTTGGTCCGACCGAGGGTCTTGTCACCGCCATCATCGCCGGCTTTATCGTCTCGGCACTCGGTGGTTCGCGTGTGCAGATAGGCGGTCCTACAGGTGCGTTTATCGTCATTGTCTATGGCGTGGTGCAACAGTTTGGCCTTGGCGGCTTGGCTATTGCCACCATTATGGCGGGTATCTTGTTGGTGCTGATGGGCCTCTTCAAACTCGGCTCCATCATCAAGTTTATGCCTTACCCTATCATTGTAGGATTCACCGCAGGTATCGCAGTGACCATCTTCTCAACCCAGATCAACGACCTGCTCGGCCTCGGTATCGAGAAGGTGCCGGCAGAGTTCTTCGAGAAGTGGGCTTGCTATTTCGAGAATATAGGTAGCATCAATTGGTGGGCTTTGGGCATCGGCTTAGCGTCGATTCTTATCATTGTATTTACCCCTAAAATCTCGAAGAAGATGCCGGGCTCGTTGCTCGCTATCGTCGTTATGACAGCATTCTGCTGGGCTTTGGAGCAGTTCGCAGGCATTCATCCTGTGGCTACTATTGGCGACCTCTATGAGTTGCCTTCCGGCTTGCCATCGTTCCGCTTCCCGTCGCTCGACGGTCAGCCTCTGTGGTCAACCATCCAGTCGTTGCTCCCTACGGCCTTCACCATCGCTATGTTGGGTGCTATTGAGTCGTTGCTCTCGGCTATGGTTGCCGATGGCGTTATCAGCTCGCGCCACAACTCCAATACCGAGCTTATGGCTCAGGGTATAGCCAATATCGTAACCCCATTCTTCGGTGGTATCCCTGCTACAGGCGCTATCGCACGAACAATGGCCAATATCAACAATGGTGGTCGCACCCCTGTTGCGGGTATCGTTCACACCATCGTCTTGCTCCTCGTCTTGCTCTTCCTGGGCGGCTTGGTGGGTGCTATCCCAATGCCTTGCTTGGCGGGTGTCTTGATTATGGTGTCGTACAATATGAGTGGCTGGCGCACTATCCGCTCGATGTGCCGTCAGTCGCGCTCGGACATCGCAATCCTCTTTACCACAATGATTCTGACCATCGTCTTCGACCTCACCATCGCTATCGAGGTGGGCTTGGCTTTGGCTGTGGTGCTCTTCGTGCGTCGTATTATGGAGACATCGAAGATTTCGGTTTTGCGTGATGAGATGGATGTACATCACGATGGCGAGGAGGGCGATATTCACCTCACCATTCCAAAGGGTGTTGAGGTATACGAGATTAATGGCCCACTCTTCTTTGGTGTAGCCACCAAGTTCGAGGAGATGGCAACTATGCGTGACGCTATGCCTATCCGCATTGTGCGTATGCGTAAGGTGTCGTTCATCGACTCTACAGGCTTGCACAACCTCGAGATCTTCATCGAGTCGGCACTCAAGGTTGGCCAGAAGGTTATCCTCTCGGGCGTGAACAAGCGTGTATACAACTCTATCGAGAGAGTAGGTATCGTAGAGAAGCTCGGCAAGGAGAATGTCCTTGACAATATCGACCTCGCACTCGCTCGCGCCGAGCAGCTGGCCAAGGAGTTGGAGAACTAATCTCTTCCGTTGCAAATACAAAGGGCTGTCCTTTCGGGCAGCCCTTTTGTGTTGTTTGTCTGCTTTTTTATTGCAGTTTCGACGAGATAATCGACATAAACTCCTCGCGAGTACGAGGGTCAGAGAGGAAGATTCCCGTGAAGGCCGATGTGGTGGTCTTCGAGCCCTGCTTCTCGACACCTCGCATCTGCATACACATATGCGACGCCTCGATAACTACCGCCACACCCACAGGGTTGAGAGCTTGCTGAATACAGTTGCGAATCTGAACTGTCAGACGCTCCTGCACCTGCAAACGACGAGCGAAGCACTCCACAACGCGAGCCACCTTCGATAGACCGGTAATTGTGCCGTTTGGGATATATGCCACGTGAGCCTTGCCGACAAATGGAAGCATATGGTGCTCACACACCGAGAAGAGCTCAATATCCTTGACCACAACCATCTGCTTGTAGTCCTCCTTGAACATTGCCGACTGCAGAATGGCGATAGGATCCTGCTCGTAACCCTTTGTGAGGTACGACCACGCCTTTGCCACTCGCTCGGGTGTTTTAATTAAGCCCTCACGCTCGGGGTCCTCACCAAGGAGGCGTAACACCTCACGGTAGTGATACTTCAGTTGCTCAATCTTTTCGAGGTCATATTTATCCTCGCGCTCGTAATTTGCCATAGTTATAGTTAAAAGTTAAAAGTGCAAAGTTTTCCGTTTTCCGTTTTCAGCTTTCCGTTTGGAGGAACTCCACAAGTTTTGCCACTGCACGGCCACGGTGTGAGATGGCATTCTTCTCCTCGGCCGACATCTCGGCAAAGGTGCGTGTTTCGCCCTCCGGCACAAACATTGGGTCGTAGCCGAAGCCCTCGCTACCCGTCATATGGTCGATGATTGTACCCTCGACCTTACCTTCGAAGAGGTACTCCTTGCCCCCGAGAATCAGCGCGATAACTGTGCGGAATCGGGCTGTGCGGTTTGTTTCGCCCTCGAGATTCTTGAGCAACAGAGCATTGTTGGCATCGAAGTCGTGCTCATCACCCGCATAGCGAGCCGAGCGAACACCCGGTGCACCACCCAGGGCATCGACCTCCAAGCCAGTATCGTCGGCAAAGCAGTCGGCTCCGGTGCGCTCGTAGACATAGCGGGCCTTCTGCAAGGCATTACCCTCGAGTGTCTCGGCAGTCTCGGGAATATCCTCTGTAATACCGCACTCACGCAGGGTTTTAAGCGCAAACTTACCCTCCAAAAGAGCCTGCACCTCGCCCAATTTGTGGGTATTGTTGGTCGAAAAAATCAATTCGTTCATCCTCTTTCGTCTAATTAAGTGGCGCAAAGGTAATAAATTTATTGGCAATTTTAACCTTCAAAGCTCGTTCAGTGTGCAAAACATAATCTTTATAGTGAATATAGACCTCGCCCGACTGCCTTATGCCATCGCAGAGTACCATCGGCTCGACAAGGTTGAACTCGATGCTATAGTCAGGCACCGAGTCGTGGCGTTCGGTGGAGTAGCCCTCCACACTATTGTAGGTCACATCAAGGCACCCCTCGCTGCTGTTGAGCGAATAGGCGACCTCCGATTTGAGTATGTCGTAGTATGTGAATGAGATACCCTCTGTATCCTCGAGCTCAAGCACAAACTTCGTAGCATCGCCCGCGATCCCCGTTGCTTTACCCATCCTCTTGAAGCCCATATAACTTCCGTATTTTGCATAGACAGCCCACTCACCGCCCTCGCTAAGCAGTGTACCTGCAGTGACAATTTTGTAGGTGCAGTTTTGGCCGGAGTAGTAGAGTGTGTAGGTATCTTCGTACTTTGCGATTTCGCAACCCTGATAGAAGAGGTTTGTATCTTCGACACCACGCAAGGTGTCATTGAGATGTGCCACCGCCGCAACATACTGGTATTGGCTGTCAAGCGAGTACTGCACTCTGTTCCAAAGGTTTTGGTTTGCTCTGTTCGGATTTGGCTCAGTGCCACCCTCAAGTTCGCACGATGTGATGGCAAATGTTGCCACCAATAGGGCGAAAAACGATATATATTTTCTCATATTTTCTCTGATTTATGGTAAAAACCGTGTCAACACTTTTGTTGTCAACCGATATTCGTAAAATGAATGTAAACTATTTATTGCCAGCGTTAAAGCGATAGCCGATTCCGATACGCGCCCAACCCGACATACCGAGTCCGAGTTCGGCAAAGCCAAAGACCTTGCGACCAAACGAGCAACCGAAGAGTGTTGCGTCGCCCCAGACATAGAGATCCTCGAAATCGGTGACAAAACCGAGCGACACCGACGAATACATCTGCACCTTCTCGCGATAGAACCACGAGAAACGCACCATAGGCATCACCGAGAGGCAGTATTTGTTTCGGTTCTCGACCACATTGTGGGTGGTGGCGTTGAGGCGCGAGCGAGTCGATGCGCCAAAGACCACCTGACCGCCATACTGCAGCCACTTGCGGTCGTGATAGGTGTAGCTCAACGAGTAGTTACCCACAAAGTAGCGAGGCGTGAGATAGGTGTCGGCGTTCTGCATATCCCTGCGGAAATCGGGATAATAATCATTGTGGAATTCGTCAAGCGCAAACAGAGTCGGAATACTTACTGAGCCGACCCCGATACGAATATCGTGCTTGGGCGTGAAATTTGGGATGGTCTTCACGATTGTGACAACCGTTCCCTCGTCGGTCTCGACAACCGACTTTGTTCTTGTCTGCGCCAACGCCCCTTGCGCCACAAGGAGTGCGACCAGTAAAAACAGACGAGTTTTGATTCTTTTCATAAGGGTATTTATCAAATAGTTAAACATCTTGGGTGGCACCTCGTCAAGCGAAATACCCCCCCCCTAAAAATATTGAAAATCAATTAGTTACTACAATTTCTCGGTCTCGAGTAACGATAGTTTGTGGTCGGCAACGCACTTGTCGATAATGGCCTTAACCACAGTATCCATCTCCTTGCTTTCGCTATAGTCGGCAGGGCAGACGTGGTTGACACGATTGTCACGGATGAGGGTGTTCATCTCGCGTCGCTTTGCCTTATCCTTCGGATTGTAGACTGCGATGGAGTGGCCGCCAAAGTTCTTCACAAGGCGCATACAAGGGATATCGGTTGTTCCATCTCCCACATATATCATTCGTGAGAATGGCACAGGGCGCTGCTTCTCCTCCATATACTTGTTGACCTGCTTGGTGTCGTAGACCGACTCGACACCCTTGTTAATCTTGAAGATAAACTGTGTCTTGTTGGTGTAGTTCACCGCCACACCCGGCCAATAGGCAATGCCATCGACATTGTAGAGGAACGAGCAGGCGTAGATTTTGCGGAACTTGTCGGCAATGGATGTGCCCTCGATAATCTCCTTCAAGCCCGACGAGTTGATGTAGTGCAACACCTTCACACCGCGCTCCTCGCCATAGGCGTTGATGCGGTCGAACCACTCCTCGACACCCGGGTAGAGTGTAATCTTCTTGCCCGACTCCTGGAATGCCTCGCGACGCAACGACAAGCCTTTGGCTTGTGCCTCACGAATCATCAGTGCCATATATGTGAGAATCTGGTCGGCATCCTGCTCCTCGGCGAGGCGGTTCGATGCATCCCAAAACTCAACATTGCTCTTGCCCACAGCGGGTATGAAGTCGTACTCCTGCATATTGCCCGCAGCGAGTGTTCCGTCGAAATCGTAGATGAGTGCGATGGTAAATTGCGTGTCGATGGTGCTCATAGCTCAACTATTTTTTATATATAATTGCTACAAAGTTAATAAATTTCGGTAAATAAATGGAGACAATTATGCACTATCTAACAAAAAATCAACCCATCGAACTGCTCGTGGGTTGATTTTGTTTGTGTCGCAACGGTTATTGGAGAGGCAGATTTTTTGCCGAATAGCGCAGTGGCGTACCGTCGTAAAGCACCACATCCACCTCGATGTTGACTCCTGTCGTTGTTGTCGATAACTTGATAGTGCCCGACTGCAAAGGTCTGAAAGGTGCATAGTAGCATACGGGATCTTCGTAGATCACCATATAATCGTCACGACAAAACTTGTACATCACATCAATCTCCTTGCCGAGGCTCTCCTTTGGCAATCCGAAGATGGCGTTGGTGGTTAGCTTGTGAGGGTTTGTCAGGGGCGACACCAGCACCGTAGTCCATTCGTCACTATCGGTAACCCTCACAAAGTTTATCGGAAGAGACTCCTCTCCAAAGTGGAGAGTGCCATACTTCTGCGCTGGTGAAGGGCTCTCGTTATTGGTCGTACACCCCACCGCGCAAAACAAGGCGGCAACGATGGCGATAAGCGCTATAAATCCTCTCTTCAACATATCTGCTACTTAACCGTTACAGCTCCTGTGTAGTTAAAATTGAGCTTGTCGTAGTCGGTGAAATCCAACTCCAACACCTGGCTCATAACCTTGTAGTATGCGGTCATTGTACCATTGTTGCCATTGGCCTTGCTGAATACCTTGCCATCGTACGACACGGTGAAATCTTTGCTCTGCGAGAAACCATAGCTATCACCACCAAATGCGCTATCGGGTGCGGTGAGCACAAGCTCCTTGCCACTCGAGTTGGTGAAGGTGAAGGTGTAGAGCGAGTTTGCCTCGGTGAGCGTTGCTGCCGAAATCTCATACTCCTGGCCATTGTAGGAGAGGTAGTTGGTCTTCTTCTCAGGCTCGGCAAAAGCCGATACGCAAGTTCCATCGAACGACACCTTGTAGAGAACACCATTTACTGTGATGTTGATATCGGCTGCATACACGCCCTCGCCCTTCTTTGTGATGGTGTAGTCGCCTGTTGCACCTTGAAGATCATCGCCGTAGATCTCGACATAGTTGTCATAATCCAAATTGTCGCCCATACCGAACATTATCAACGACGCCTCGTTGAGATTCTGCTTTTCGCCATTCACAAGCGAGCTTGGAACAGAGATGTAGGTATACCACGTTACGTCATATATGCCGGCAAAATAGTCGATATTGCCGGGGGTGAAGTAGAGGGTAGTCACCTCCTCTTCCTCCATATAAAAGGCTGCACGCAGTGGCTTCTCTTCGTCGCCACGAGCTATGGTGTTCTCGTTGACCACAACCTTCTGCTCGGCCGAGAGATGGAGCTTCAGCACTGTGCCATTCACGAGGGTTATCTCAACCTTTGCTGTAGCAACATTGTTCTCGAGTAGGAACGAAGCCTTACCCTCCGAAATCTCGTCAGTAGCCTCGGGAGCAACGCCCTCGAGTATGGCACCTGTCAGATACGACATAATGGTATAGGAGTTCTGCTCGCTCTTGAGGTCAAACTCCTTGCCTATGAGCTGCGGACCTACGAGGATGTATACATACTCATCTGTGCCTAAGATATCCTCTGCCGAGGTGATGCCTGCAGTCGGAGTGGCTGCGAGGTAGATATACTCATCCATCTGCGCCAACGCCACGCTCTTGAACTCGCCAGCAACATCGTTGATCGAGAAGGTATTCACCGCCAACTCGGGGGTAGGTTCGGGCATAGGTGTTCCGCCATCATTGCCACTGCCATTGTTCTCGTTTGGGGTGGTACAAGCCGCAAACATAGAGAGTGCGACGGTCATCAAAAGGTATAAAAACTTCTTCATAAGCATTACGGTTACGTATTAATAAATAGTGATATTCTCCTTTGTAAGTGTTACATCGGCTGTGATGTTGAAGCTCGGCGAAGAGCAGTCGCCAAAGTTGCAGATGAAGCGATGCGAGCCGTTGCTGCCACGCTCTACGGTTACACTTCCGCTATCGAGGCGAGCATAGCTTTCGCTCCACACGCTGTCGGCATAGCGCACATACCACGCACCCGACCAATATGGCACGGTAAAACAGTTTGGCAGACCCGGCACCGAGCGGAAAGGCACGATGTTGTCCTTGTCGATGGAGGAGTCGGCATTACGCACCATCATTGGGTAGTTGCCCGCTGGGATACCGTCAGTTGTGATGTCGGTGCTCCAAGGCACAAGCAGCTCAATGCGCAAAATCTCGCCCGTTCCCTTCGGGTTGCCCCAATCGAAGTAGATCTTCTCCTCGGCAAGAAATATGAGTATCGTGCGATAGCTCTCGTCGCCGAGGTAGAAGGAGTCGACCTTATCTCTGAACAGAGCCTGTGTAGAAGAGGTGAGATTCAATGATGACGTGATGGTTGAGTTAGGTACCTTCTGCACCACCTCGGAACGAGGCTCCATAACCCCTTCCCACTTAAAGTTTCGCTTGCGACACTGCTTGCCGACTACTGTTCCCTCTATTCTGCAACTTCCATCAGCAAAGCGGATTATGTTTATTATTCCATCGTCAATCAGATCCGCCTCCATCTCGGCCGAGGTCTCACCTTCGGCAATTGGTGCATAGAAGGTGGCATCGGGACGATAGATGCGACCCGTTGGCAGGTCAAGATAGTCGATATATCCGTAGACAAAGGTGTATGGCGCAAAGTCACCCGTGTTGCTCTGTGCGTGGTAGGTGCCCACGAGAAAGTCGATGTCGGGTGTCTGATCACTCTTTGGGTAGCCATTGAGTGCCAGCTGCATAGCCACACCCGGGCCGATGAGGTTGCCATAGTCGTCAATCTCCATATCGGTGTAGAGTTTGATGACCCAACCATCCGAGTAGCCCTCGCCACTTATGTCGCCAACATAGGTGACATCGGCGTGGGTGAACTCGACGGTGGTCGCCTCCTTTTCGGTGAATTTCTCACCCTCGTTACCCTCGTTACCCTCTTTGCTCGGAGCGCAATTTGTGGATATAAATGCAAAAAAGAGGATGGCGAGGTGTATTGCCAATTTGAATCCAATGCTGTATAATCTATGATTTCTTCTCATTTTTCTCGAAAATATAGTGCAAACCTAACAAATAAGCGATATATATGCAAGTTTTTCATCCGTTTTTTGCTATATTTGCAGAGATACATCTGCATATTATGAAACTTTGCAAAATAATTATCACGATACTCGCCCTTGTTACTACGCTCGTAGGCTCGGCGCAGAATCTCACCATCGAGTGGAGGGCGGAGAGTGCGCACCTTGTCACGCGAGGTGGCTATGCACGCATCAAACGCATTGACGACTGCCACGCACTCGTCTACGAAACAAGGGGCGCAGTCTGGATTCGATTCAGCAAAGATGGGTGCGAGGCGTGGAGCGGACCCACCGAGGTGGCTCGTGGTGAGGGCTACAACTACGCCAATAGCGAACTTTTGCAGCTGCAGAGTGGCCGATTGCTCTTTATGTGGAATGCCCGACCACGCCCTAACACTGCTCTGCCCTACAAGATTATGTGCGCCACATCCGACGATGGCGGTGCGAGCTGGAGCGAGGGCCGAGATATCTATGTGGCAGGCGACGAGCCGCGCGTAGGTTGCTGGGAGCCCGTAGCTCTGCAACTCCCCTCGGGCGAGATCCACATCTACTTCGCCAACGAAGCACCCTACATCGCAAGCTCCGAGCAGGAGATCTCGCTTGTGCGTTCGGTTGACAATGGCGAGAGCTGGAGCCGTGCCGAGCGTATCTCGTTCTTTGCGGGTCGTCGTGACGGTATGCCTGTACCAATCTATCTCCCTCATTCCAAGCAGATTGCGGTGGCTATCGAGGATAACGGAATACGAGGTCGATTCAAGCCGGTCATCGTGCGTTCGTCGCAGAATTGGCGCGATGGTTTTGTTGCGGGCAACGATCTCCGTCGCGAGGAGGCTCTCTCGCCACGATGTGCGGTGCACGATACCATCTATGCCGGTGCGCCCTACCTAATCCGTCTGGGCGAAAAGCACACCCTGCTATCCGTTCAGTCGACCGAAGGTCGCAAGGGAGGCAGTCATCGCTTCTCGAATATGCAGGTCTATGTGGGTGACAGGAATGCCCGCAATTTCCGCAACCGCTCCACACCTCTGCCCAATCTGCCTATGGATGGCAACGCCCTGTGGAACTCGTTGGCGCAAATCGACGAGCAGACCGTTATCGCAGTGATGACGGTGCGAGGAGTCGAGCAGGGTGGCAATGGCGTATGGACCGTGAGGGGAAAAATTGTCAGGAAGTGACCGCCTTTACCGATAATTTTCACTATTTTTGCATCTGTAAACCGAGAATAACAAAAAATATATAGAACTATGGAGTTTAAGAAAGTTTTGGCTAAACGCCGCAGCACACGCAAATTCTTGCCAACAGTGCCTTCGCGTGAGGTGTTGCTCGACATCGTGCACGATGCGCTCACCGCACCTTCGTCACGCAATATGCACACCACACGATTTTTGATTGTTGACGACCGCGAGACACTCGACAAGTTGGCTTCGTTACGCGACTTTGGCGCAAGCTTCCTGAGCGAGGCAACGGCTGCCATAGTGGTTATGGGCGACACCACAAAGACCGACCTCTGGCGCGAGAACTGCGCCATCTCGGCTACGATGTTGCAACTCTCGATTGTCGACCACGGTATGGCATCGTGCTGGGTGCACGCCTGCGATCGTCCACGCTTCAAGGATGAGCCCGAGGGCGAGATGGCCGAGGAGTATATCCGCACCATCGTCAACATTCCCGAGAACTGCAAGGTGGAGTGCGTAATAGCGCTCGGCTACTCCGATTTCGAGCCTAAACCGCTCCCCGAGTGGGATGCCGAGGCTTGTGTTATGTGGCATAAGTAGCTCTTGGTGGCAATAGTTGTAGTGGGAAGTTTTGCGACTTTCCACTTTTTTTGTACCTTTGCAGCGCAGATTCGGTTCATCGCTGCCTCAATAGAGGGGGAGGAAAGTCCGAGCAACGCAGAGCACCGTGCAAGTTAACGGCTTGATGTTCGAGAGGGTATAGTAGCGTAACAGAGAATAACCGCCCCGACAGTAAGCGCCCCAAAAGGTGCGTCGGAGCAAGGGTGAAAAGGCGGGGTAAGAGCCCACCGCGAGGGCAGCAATGTCACTCGGTCAGTACGCCTCACGGGTTGCAAGGTTATGTATATCGGCAATTAAGGGTTGCTCGCCCAATGCCGAGGGGTAAACCGCTAGAGGTGGCAAGTGATTGCCATCGTAGATAAATGATGGACTAAAACAGAACTCGGCTTATGGAATCGGCAGACTTATCCCTATACCGTAGGTATGGGGATTTGTTGTCTTTGTACGATAAGGGTAGGTTGAGGATTATTCCATAAGCCGAGTGTTGTGTTACCTATCCCCCAAACCCCCTTTCTGTAAAGGGGGCTTGTCGCTACGCTCCATTAATCTGCGACCATAACCCTATGCCTGACGGTGTAGGGTTTTTGTTTTGGTGGTGGTATGACGGTCGGTTGTGCGAGATTCCATAAGCCGAGTGGTGTGTTACCCTCCCCCTAAATCTTTGACCTTCGGTCTTCCTCCTTCGCACCTCGGCATAGCTTGCAAGCAATCTCTGCTCTCGGTTTGGCGTCGGTTCTGTAAAGGGGGCTTGTCGCTGCGCTCCATATGAGGGTGTCCGAAAAGTCATTGAACACCCCCAATACCATATCTATTCCTCCCCTGATAAGGGAGGTGGCTATAAGCCAGAGGGGTATATTACTAATAAAATCGTCATTCCGAGCGAATGTAATGAGCGTGGGAATCTCCATTATTGCAATTAAAACAAAAGAGGGAGATTGACCTTGATCTCCCTCTTGCTCGCCCCTGCAAACAAAATACCCGACCAACCGCGAAGGATTAGTCGGGTATTTTGTAGAAATGTTCTATATCTACGACTTGGTAATTATTTCCATTTGTAGATTACAACATCTGCCTGACCAGAGCCATAGCAAGCGAATATCTTACTTGAAGAGTTATATCTCAACCAGTTTTTGGTATTCGAGCCACTTGCCTTGATAGTTGCTACGCCTGTCGACGCAATAGTAATAGTCCAACTACCATTGTCGTTGTTAGTAGTTTGAGTCCTCAAATAATTACTACTGCTTGATGCTGCATAGAGATAACCAGAGCCGGTATATAACGCAAATGTATTTGCCTTAGTACCTGCCTTCAAAGTAAGTTTCTGAACTTTGCTGCTTGGTGTACTTAGATTGTCGCCACTCTTAGTAATAGCCTCTTGGCCTCGGTTATTTGAGTTTTGAGTTGTACTCATAGCATAGTTCGACGCACTTGCAGCGATGATAATCTGATCGTCAACCTTAAGCTCCGAAACATCCTTCACAAGAGTCCACTTTGGCTCGTTCTCGCCCGCAGCCTTTGTAGGCACAAAAGTCACCTCCGAGCCATAGACCTTTGTTGTGCCGCCATCGAGCGAAGCCCACGCGCGGTAGGTGTAGGTGGTACCTGTGGTCAGACCGGTGAGGTTGTACGAGAACGATGCAGCATTGGTTGCAGTCACCGAGGTATATGCGCCCGAAGCAGCCTTCCACTCGAAACCGCAAGCGATTGTCTCGCTACCGGTGGTGTTCTCGGCTTTGTACGAGCCATTCAAAGTGGCGGTTGTACCGCTCTCGCTCTCGATGTTGGTTGCGCCGCCCGTAGTAGCCGAGATAGTTGGCTTCAGGGTGGTTGCATTACCCGTGAACATCACGTCATCGATAATAAGTCTCGACTTATCCGTTGGACTTGCTGGCAGAACGAGAGTGAACTTGAACTGCACATTCTCGAGTGCAGTGTCGAAGGTGTGTGTATAGGTGTTTGCGGTGGTCGAGAGTGTGAATGTCTTGACATCAACCCACGAGCCACCAGGCAGCATATACGACAACTTAACATTATTACCATTAGTGTTCTTAGCCTTGAACGATATGCTCTTTACTGTAGAGAGGGCGAACTGAGTCTGAGTGTAGCCAATAGTGGTTTTATCTGTATACCAACGCATCTGCATCGACTGCGAGCCCGAGATTGCGCCGGTTGTCGAAGGAGTACCAAAGACCGTTCCCCACTTCTTGTTGGTTGCGCCGGTATTGGCAACGGTTGCATTGTTGTATGTAGTACCAGCTGTAAAGCCCTCCGACGACTCGAAGCCTACGAGATATGGCTCCTCCTCGGTCGAAACGACAGGTACGGTGAGGAATGTTGCGGTGAACGGAAGGGTAATATCCTTCATCTTGCCTGCGGTGAAGGTGGTAGCCACAGTGGTGCTCTTGCTCCAAGTTGCTACGGTGCCGCTATTGTTGGCTGCGTTTACGGTGAAGGTAAGCTCGCTGCCCTCGGCCTTGACGAATGGAGCTACTGCGAGGTAGAACTCGGCCTGTGCGCCCGCTGCGATTGCAGAGCCATTAGCCACCTCGAGGAGTGAGGTGTCGGATGTCTTGCCCGACTCTGGTGTGCACGAGAACTTCGCCATATCGGTGAAGTTGAGGAAGAAGTAGCCTGTGAGGTGGTGACCCTCGGCCTTCATCTCGATGCTACGCACGGTGATAGCCTGCGAGGTGGTGTTCTTCACGATGAACTTGGCCACCGAAGCAGCCTGATGCATCACGATGGTTGGAGCCTCGCCATTGGCAACGCCCTTCACTGCGCCCACGAGAGGGAACTTCTCGCCTGCGAGGTGTGCGGTGCTATTGTTGCCGTTCTGTTCCTGCTTGCCTACGGTTGTGGTGTTGCCGATGATGTAGGAGCGACCTACGCCCGGCTCGCTGTGTGTCGACGAGTATGGGTAGCACGCATACCAGTCGTAGTTCTCTGCCGAGAGCTCCTCGCCGAGCGTACCCTTGAACTGACCTGTGGTAGCATCAGCAAGTGCAAACTCGCCATCGTTCACATAGCTTGTGCCACCTGCCACAGCGTGGAAGAGGTTGATGGCATCACCTGCTTCCCAGAGGGTGTTCACACCATCGTTTGTGGTACGCGATGCCGAGGCATAAATCTCGAAATTGTTCTGCTCAACAGTGGCAAAATCGTACTCCTGCGAGCAATTTGTAAGGCTGAAAGCCATAGCAATCAAACCCAACGAAAGGATAAACTTTTTCATCTTCTTCATCTTCTTTTTAGGGTTTGACATTAGAGAATCAGGGAGTCGTTGTCGCTCTCCCACGGGTTGATAGTAACACCTGGCACGCTGGCCTCGAATCCCGCCTCTACCTTCACGGCGTGAATCTCAATTGAAGGAGCCTTGTAGCCCTCCGCATAGTTGTTAATCTTCTTCATTTGTGTTTGTATTTGTATTTGAGTGTGTATAATATATATATCTCCTATTCGTGGTGGTATGGCTCGCCCTTGATGATGGTGAAGGCGCGATAGAGCTGCTCGGTGAAGATGGCACGCACAATCTGGTGCGAGAAAGTCATCTTCGAGAGCGATATCTTGCCATTGGCACGCGCATAGACCTCCTCCGAGAATCCGTATGGGCCACCAATCATCAGCACCAGTCGTCGTACTCCGCTATTCATTCGCTTCTGCAACCATTGGGCAAAGGCTACGCTACGCATCTCCTCGCCCGCCTCGTCGAGCAATACCACATAGTCGGCTGCGGTGATATCCTTGAGTAGCATCTCGCCTTCGGCCACCTTTTGCTGCTGTTCCGAGAGGTTCTTGGTGTTGCGCAGGTCGGGTAGATAGGTGATTGCGAACTTGGCGTAGTGGTTTATGCGCTTGGTGTACATCTCCACCAACGCCGAAACCTCCTTCATATCGGTCTTGCCTACAACAATCAGCTCTATATTCATAGCCTTTCTTAATTAGGGTCGTTAGAGTCGTTAGGGTCGTTAGAGAAATTAATTTTGCATTTTGCATTAACCCTGCTGCGCAGGCTTTTCCTCCTTCGCACCTCGGCAAATCGAACAAGCGCTCATT
>JAFVOR010000047.1 GCA_017505725.1 Alistipes sp. | reverse complement strand
TTTGGCGAGGTTACATTCATACCTAACGCCACTGCATCGCCTGTTAGCGGAGAGTTGGTTATCGAGAACGAGGCCGACTTGGTGCGCTTGGCAAAGATGTCGGAGGTAGGCTTGCTCGGCTCGGTGACTTCTGTTCGCGTAGCGGCATCGCTCGATATGTCGAATGTGGAGGGTTGGCACGGCATCGACCGCTTCCCTGCAATCCCATTCGATGGCGGTAGCGACAAGGGCTTCGAGATTAAGGGTCTGAAGGCTCCTCTCTTCCTCACAACAACTGCTACTATCAAGAATGTGAAGTTGACCGATGTGAATATGGTAACCAACAATCGCTTGCACCTCGGTGCTGTTGTTTGCGATTTGAAGAACAACGAGACCGGCACTAACACCCTTAGCAACTGCGAGGTTTCGGGCTCAATCATAGTCAGCAACCCAGAGTTCTCACCAGCATCGTCGTACTCATCGGCCTACGACGTTGTAACGTGCGGAGGTGTTGCAGGTTATGTATTTGGAGTACCTGTATCGAACTGTACAAACCACGCAAATATCACCATCACACAGGTTGCTGTCGAGAGTTGCGCAACTAAATACTGCCCTACCTTCGGAGGTGTTGTTGGCTATGCACAAGGCTCGGCCGAGGAGGGTGGTGTAAAGACAACCGTTAGCAACTGTACAAACTATGGAGCTATCGTCTATAACGACAACTCTACCGCGCGCAGTCTTCGCCCTACTATTGGTGGCGTTCTCGCTTTTGGAACAGTGGACAACGCAACTGTTTTGACCAACTGTGTAAATCACGGTGCTCTCTCGGTAAACGCCCTCTGTTATGGTAGCACAGGTGCTGGTAGTGGCGAGTATGTCGGCGGTATCACTGGCCGAATCTCGGCTGGAACCATCACATCTTGCAAGAACGAGGCTACCGGAACCATCACAATGGATGGCGACTTGACCTCTCCTTGCGTTGGTGGTATTGCAGGCTACACTAACAACACTACAACAACATTGTGCGACAACCTCGGTGCAATTGAGTTCAAGTCTACCGCTCGCTTTATGGGTGTGCTGGTAGGTGGTATCAGCGGTTGCTCATACGATGACGCTGACGGCACAGGCCATATGGAGCAGTGTACCAACGATGCAAGCATCAATATGTGCGCATCTACTCGCGAGAATGCTACACCTCCTTCGAGCAAGGCATACTACTACCGCGTAGGCGGTATCAGCGGTTTCCCTCGTCATGCTGTAGTAAACTGCGAAAACAAGGCTAATGGCGATATCCTTATCGAGGGTAACATCGTGAATATGACCACCAACACTGAGGTTGCTATCAACATCGCAGGTTGTGCTGCCTATATGACTCAGGGTGCAATTTCCGAGAGTGTCAACAGAGGCGATATTACTATCAATGCAGACTTCTCGCTCAACCAGACAACAATCGACAATAAAAAGACAGGCGAGCAGGCACTCAACATTGCCGGTGTTGTTTGCTACGACACTTACAACCCATACGACTTGGAGAACTATGGTAATATCTCCTTCGGAGGATCGTTCACCGGCTATCGCGCCTTCATCGGTGGTCTTGTAGCTGATGGTTTCAACCAGAACATCTGCCCTTGCGATAGTACCAACCACGGTAGTATCACCATCGAGGAGAGCGCTAGATTCAACCTCAGCAACTACCTCTATATTGGCGGTGTCATCGGTATCACAGAGCGCAACAAATCGGATGTGAAGAATATGACCAACAACGGTGCTATCAACTTCAACGGAACAATGTCGGCAGGTAGCTTGCGTATGGGCGGTTTCACAGGTTATGTAAAGTCGTATTTCTCGAACGTAACCAACAATGCTCCTATCACATTCGGCACAACAGCGAGCGTAAAATTCACCCAGGTGGGAGGTTTGGTTGGCTACTTCGCTAAGGGAACAAAGGGCTCTCTAAGCAATTTGGTCAACACCGAGAAGGGCGATATTACACTCAATGGTACTATTAATGGAAGCGTACGCCTCAGCGGCTGTATTGCCGACAAGGTAGCTTACGAGCACACCATCGACAACTGCGTAAACTCGGGCGACCTCACCGTCAATGGTAACATTACAGGACTTCTTACACTTGGTGGAAATGTTGCATTGATGGCATCGACAGGAGATAAAGACGATAGTGGCAAGGCCGTTCTTCATAAGGATACCTTCACCAACTTTACCAACAACGGTAAGATTACTGTCAACAATGTTGTAGTTGACGGAGTTACACGTATTGGAGGTTGTGTAGGTTCGGCAGATTTGTCCGATGAGCTTGTTCTCACCAATTGTACCAACAATGGACCAATTTCGGTAAAGGGTACCTACAACGCTGGAGATGGAGATAACAGCTTCAACGTGGCTGGTGTTGTAGCGGTAATACAGGGTGCAAACAACCACGACACACTCATCAATAGCGAGACTGGCGATATCATAGTCGATGCCACAACCACGAAGACACGAATTCGCGTAGGAGGTGTAGCAGCGAAGATTCAGGATGGTACGCTCAATCTCACCAACAAGGGCGACATCAGCGTAAGCGGTTCGTATGCAAGCAGCGTATGCGTGAGCGGCATCGTGGCACTCACCAACGGTTACAACCGTACCAACCTCCTCAACGAGGGTAACATCACCATCGCAGCGAGCGGATCAACCCTCTACCTCGGTGGTATCTACACCCACGGTGCTTGGGACTACGGACAGAAGAACATTGTAAACAAGGGTAACCTCACCGTAACCAAGGATGCAAACTTCACCAGCACGGTATATATGGGCGGTATGATTGCAATGCGTACCAACACCAAGAGTGGTAGCGGTCAGCCAATGAAGTTCACAAATGGTTGCTACAACAGCGGTAACTTCACATTTAACGGCACTTGCGGTACTGCAACTGTTACCGACACATCGGCATACAACCAAACCAACAACCTCTATATGGGTGGTATGGTAGGTCAGAGCCGCACAGAGACTACTGAGAGCTACGGAATCCGCGCAGACGGCTTCGTAAATATGGGTAACTTCACATTTGGCGGTAATGTAGTAAATGGCGGTGCATACATTGGTGGTATTGCAGGTGGTATGGATCAGAAGATGAGCACATCATACTGGACTGGCACAATCTCGAATATTGGTAACATCACCTGCACAGGTAGCGTTGGTACTTGCTTATATGCGGGTGGTTTGTTTGGCCAGGCGAAGAATCCATTCAGCAACGGCGAGAGCCACTGCACCATCTCGACAACCAACTATAGCGAGATGTATGTAGGTATAGTTATGGGTACGCCACGCTCGTCGACAGTATACGCATCGAACTGCAAGGTGGGTGGTGTATCTCAGGAGTGCGACGTAGAGGATGAGACTATCACCCCTGTAACACTCACATCTAGCAACTTCCACCGCTTCATCTATGGTGGCACAACCGACTGGACAGGCGTTGTCGAGTATGACGGTTGTACATTCCTTGCCGAGAAGCCAACATTCGAATAACCTCTAAAAAGTTACGACTATGAAAAATTACCTAAAACCGGAATTTCAGATTTTCGACATCGTAGCCGAGAGAGGTTACGGCGATAGCGTCGGCTTGCCGAGCTTTGGCACAGAGAATGATGAACTAATCTACTAAACTATACTAAAATGAAAGCAATAACAAGATTCTTGATGGCTGTTGTTGCGTTGGTGGCCCTTTCGTGTACCACCGATGCAACACAGGACCTCGGTGTTGACTTGGGCAACA
>JAFVOR010000046.1 GCA_017505725.1 Alistipes sp. | reverse complement strand
TGTTGCCCAAGTCAACACCGAGGTCCTGTGTTGCATCGGTGGTACACGAAAGGGCCACCAACGCAACAACAGCCATCAAGAATCTTGTTATTGCTTTCATTTTAGTATAGTTTAGTAGATTAGTTCATCATTCTCTGTGCCGAAGCCCGGTAAGCCGACGCTATCTCCGTAACCCCTCTCGGCTACGATGTCGAAAATCTGAAATTCTGGTTTTAGGTAATTTTTCATAGTCGTAACTTTTTAGAGGTTATTCGATTGTTGGCTTCTCGGCAAGGAAGGTGCAACCGTCGTAGTTGTCGGTACCTGTCCAGTCGGTATTCTTGCCACTACCATAGATGTAGTTGTAGTAGTTTGATGCGGAGAGTTTGGTCTCCATAAAGATATCCTCATCTACATCGTAGATGTTTACCAATACACCGCCTACCTTGCAGTTGGTTGCAACTACCGAGCCTGATGTACGGGCACTTCCGGTTATAGCACCGAGGTTGGTTGCGGTTGGAGCGTCGATTTTGCAGTAGCACTCCGCGCCATCTATCGAGGTGTTGGTGTGGGCCGAAATACCACCTACCCAGCTCTCAGTGGCACTGCCCGAGTAGACAATGTCGCCGAGCTGATAGAGTTTAGCGCCTACCGCTGCAGGGGTTGCATTTGCCTTAATCTCGAAAGATCCGAACATTCCACCCACATAGGAAGGTGCACCGTTGCTCTTGCCTGCAAGTGTGATTGCACCTTGGTTTACTACATTGCCACTGCAGGTCGATAGATCCTTTGTGTCGAGAACGAGCTGACCGACCAAACCACCCATATAGATTCCATCCTTCGAGTGGAGTGTTCCGTCGAAGGTCACCGATCCCGAGTTGGTGAAGCCATTTGTGAAGGTAAGGGTTGGGTCGTAGGAGTCGGTGTCTACGAAGCAGGCAAATGCGCCTCCCATCTTGATAACGCCCGAGCCACTCAAGCCAGCCTCACCACTAAACTTGATGTTACCGCTATTGTAGCAATTTTCAAAGTTGTGCGGAGCTGAATCGTACTGAAGCAACGACTCACCACCAGAGAGACCACCCATATATACCGAGCCCTGCACCTTTGTAGTGGCATCGACAGTGATATTACCTGTGTTGTAATAGTTTCGGCAGGTCTTACCATAGTTGTGGTTGGACTCACTTCCACCTACGCGCAGGTCTGTTCCAACTTTTGCACCCGTAATGGTGATGTTACCCTTGTTGTAGGCATCGTAGCGGTGGTAGTTGTTTGCTACACAAATGATACCTCCGACATCGAATGTGGTGGCTGACGAGCCCGTAAGGATAATATCCGCATCGTTGCCATTTGCGCTCTCACCCTCGACAGCAGCGCTCAACTGGTGGCGCAATCCGTAGGCAATACCTCCGACTGCAATCTTACCCGTTGTTGTGGTGACATTGAGGTTGATTGTACCGCTCTTGTGGTTGTGGAGTCCGCGTGAGCCATTGCAGCGCATATAGCCTACAATACCACCGGTACACATCTCCGAGCCATTGCAAACTACATTTGCGGTTAACGGGCCATAGTTGTCTGCACCACGCAAATACTGTTTTTCGGTGTTTTCATTCCAATATCCCAGGCAGCCTGCAAGATAGACCTTGGCTTTATATGTTCCCTCAATCGAGACAGCACCCTCGTTGCTCAATCTCTGTGCGACCACCCCATTTGTCGTGGTCTCGCTATAGGCTGCACAGCCCGAGAAATAGGTGTTGCGAACTGCCGAAACACCCTCGCTGACAGTCACTGTGCCACTATTCTTCACATCGGTCAAGTTGTTGTTAAACCAAGCGCAAGCACCACCCACCATTAAGTATGAGTCCATTGTGGTATTTGGCTCGATGGTGACTGTTCCGCTATTCTCGCCTGTAGCAACCGCGCTTCCGATATATCCGAACAAGCCACCCACATAGAGGCAGAAGTGCGATCCCGACACCGAGATATTACCCTTGTTGTAGACCTCGGATTGTGTGCCTGAGCCTGTTGCGTAACCATCCACGCCACCAATCCACATACGGCAGTTGTCGCCATCGTCATTCGCAGCGTAACCAACATTTGCAGTAGAGGTGATGTCACCCTCGTTTGTTACATTCGAAGAGCTTGTCACGGTGTGGTATCCCACGATGCCTCCGACAGCAATTGAGTGGGCATTTGTTTGTGCATTGTACAACGAGCCACTGATATTCACAGCGCCCTTATTGGTCGTGTTTACCACCAAATTCTGACTCCATCCGCAAACGCCACCAACACGGAAGTAACAAGTTCCCGTATTCTCTGGAATATTAGCCTCGACGGTGACTGAGCCCTCATTTACCGAATCCTTGATTACATCGTTATCCTTGGTTGCCGATGTGCTCGAATCCTCCTGATGGTGGCCTACCAGACCTCCAACAACCAGCGAAGCGAGCTGCACAGCCTCCTTCTTGACGGTTACAGCACCCTTATTGACAGCATCGATTACTGGAGCGGCTGTAGCAGCGTATCCAACCACACCGGCCATATAGATGTAGTAGAACTTACCACTATTGTAGGTTACCGCACCACTATTCACCAAGTGTGCCAAGTCCTCGCTATAGGACCAACCAATCACACCACCAATACGGGTGTCGTATCTTGAGAAGTTAGCGTCGATAGTGACATCACCGCTATTATTGAGGTACTCAATCTTGGCCGAGATGTTGTCCTTGAAGGTGATACCGATAACACCACCAACCGAGAGGTGTACATAGTCGGTTGTGCCATTGTATGCGCCATTACCAATCTTGATATCTCCCGAGTTGCTGCAATTCGAAACAGGTGCATAGGCAGTAACACCGTCTCCGCTGAAGCAAGCAATCGAGCCAAAAACACCACCTACTCCAGGTCGAATCTCCTTTGTATTGCTTTGTGCCACGCACTGGATAATCTCTATCTCTGCGCTACTCGAGCAGTTGTTTGCGCTCGCGCCAAAGAGTGTTCCCACAAGAGCTCCAACCATAAATTCGTGGTACTGCGAAACCGACTTATAGGCGTAATCGGCACAATTCACCACAATCTTTCCGCTCACCGAGCAGTACTCAATCGAAGGGCGTGCGGTAGCACTTGCGGTAATTCGACGAGCAAAAGCACCAACATTAGGGGTCACGGTCTCGTTGATATTCACATCGCGGAGGTGCAATCCCTTGATCGAGGCGCTTGTTGTACCGAAGAGAGGTGCGGTCAAGCCCTTGATTGCATAGCCATTACCGTGAATAGTATTTGCGTATCCCTCGATTGGTGTCCAGGACTCACCTGTCATATCCACATCTGCAACAAACAAAACATCCTTCTTCAAAGTTGCAGCCTGAGTAGCAAACTCCTTGAAGGTAGCCACATCCTTGATCACGAATACATTGTCGCTTGCTGCGTAGGAGATGTTGCTCGAGAACTCACGCACATTGCCAGCCGCAAGGGGCTTGGTGGTGTCGGCCTTTACGGTTGCGTACATCACGCCACCCTCTGTGTCGTACAAAGTGATGTACAACTCGTCGTAAGTTCCGGCAGGGACAACTGCGTGGATGAATGTTGGCTCACTCTTAAGCTCTACACCCTCGCCAAATGAGTACTCGATAACCTCTTTCGAAGAGGCTGTAGCCTTGAGCTCGCCACTTGTGAAGTCCAACTCGAAAGCACCGGCAATAGGCTTGCGGTCTACGGTCGAAATCTGCGCCATAGCCAACTTGGCCGAGCCAACAACGCCAATCTTCAAGACGCCTGTCAGGTGGTTGAGCTGAACGCCGCCGTCATTCTCGGCGTAGGCGTACATTGTCGAAACACCGCTCTCGAAAGTTCCGTTACCGACATAGTTTTGCTTCTCTGCGAAAAGCACCTGGCCGGCTGCAGCTGCAGGGTAAGCGATACAGTAAGGCTTTGCAGGGGTACCTGCCACCGAGAAGGTTGCACTTGCCGCACCTGCCTCGCTTGCGCTCAAAGCGGTCGAAGCCACGCCATTGATCGAGATCTGGTCACCCTCGCTCCAGAGGAGTGGATAAACCTCACCCGCCTTCTCGCCGAGCTGAGTGCGCGACTCCTCGAGCGAGAGGGTGATTTCTGTCAGCGCCTCGTTGTTGCCCAAGTCAACACCGAGGTCCTGTGTTGCATCGGTGGTACACGAAAGGGCCACCAACGCCACCATTGTTACAAAAATTTTTGTCAAATTTCTCATAGTAAAAATATGTTTTATGTTGAAATTATTCTTCTATATCTCTCTCTAAACAATTGTTATTTGTAACAAAGTTACAATAAATTTTTATAAAGTACCATAAAAATCGACAAAATTTACTAATTTTGTGGTAACACAATTTAACTTTTTGGCATAAAGTTCATCTATATAGGTGAACTCGGATAGATGAAGACGAACGAGATGGAGTTGATTGCTCAATTGAAGAGCAATGCGGTCGAGGCTTTCGATCGGCTGATTGAGCAGTATGGTGACAGGCTCTATTGGCACATTCGTCGTGTGGTCGTACAACACGAGGAGGCCGAGGATGTCCTGCAGGAGACCTTCGCTCGCGCCTTCACCTCGATTGGGGATTTCCGAGGCGACAACGAGAGCGCTTTGATGGCGTGGTTGTATCGCATTGCCACCAATTTGTCTATCAATGCTTTGCGTAAGCGCAAACGGTGGGCGTTGGCTTCGATCGACTCGATCAGAAACGATTTGATGGCCACCTTCGAGCAGGAGATAGACCACTCGGCAGACGAGATTGTAGTGCGCTTGCAGAAGGCGGTACTCGCCTTGCCAACCAAGCAACGATTGGTCTTCAATATGCGCTACTACGATGAGCTGTCGTTCGAACAGATTTCAACAGCTACGGGGCAGAGTGTCTCTACCTTGAAGACAAACTACCACTATGCTGTCAAGAAGATAAAGGAACAGGTTGGGATTTTAGAGTTAGATTAGTTATGAGGATGAAACAGATGCCTTACAAAGTAGAGGAGGGTGCTATCGAGCGAGCCAAGTATCGTGCAAAGATGGCGGTACGCGAGGCTGCACACCCTGCCGAAAGCCGCACGCCAAAGTCGCAGTGGCGTTGGGCGAGTGCTGTGGCTGTGGTTGCACTCTTGGTTGTGGGTGCTATTGGCTTTGCCAAGTTTATCGAGTCGTCGCGCAAGCCACTCTCGCCTATGGAGGAACTTATTGCAGCGATGCAGAGTGCTCCCGATGAAGTGATAACCGAGTGGACTGCCGATGTGGTCTACTATGGGGAGAGCGATATAAATTCGCCGATGTAGTGCATACGAAGTTAATAATTTAAACGATTATGTATATGAAAAAGTTTTTTGTTCTGATTTTGGCTTTTGTGGCTCTCTTTACGCAGGATGCCCTTGCGCAGGATAAGCCAGCACAGACCGATGCGCAGAAGGCGGAGGCCAAGGCGCGACGCGAGCAGCTGATGCTCACTCGCTTGGAGTTGCTCAAGACCGAGTTGGAGCTTAACGACGAGCAGTATGCAAAGTTCGAACCGGTGTATCGTCGCTTCCGCTCCGAGATTAGCAAGGTTACAAGTATGAACCGCGAAGCCCGTACAAAGCGTGCCGATATTACCAACGAGAATGCCCTGAAGGTGCTCTCGGCGCGACTCACGAATACGATAATGACTTCGGCTGTGAAGCAGCGCTATATCTACCTCTTTGCCGAGGTGATCGAGCCGGTAAAGGTGATGACGCTCTATCGTGTCGATGACCGCATCTCGCGCGAGGCGCAGAAGGTGATGAAGTATCGACAGACCGCAACACAACTCGACTCGAAATAGTAGTGGTGTGTCAAATCGATTGAAGGGGTGCTCTGTGCGCCTCTTCTCTCCTTTTTTAGGAGTCTATGCTTTTGGTCGGAATCTCAATTTTGGCACTACTGCTGGTGGTAGCCGATGGCTTTGCGTATCGATGGTACGTGAGGCCTATTCCTTATTCGTGGGTGCGGGTGGTCGTTGTGTCGGCGATGGTGGTGGTCAATCTTATGCCCTATGTTGCCGCCTCGATGTTGTGGTTTTTCAACACAGGCGATATGGTGCCTATGATGTGGATTCTTACCCTCTATACCATCTTGTCACTCAGTCGTTTATCGCTTTATGTTGTTATCCTCCCCTTTAGAAACTATCGCCACAAGTGGCATCTCGGCATCGTACTCTGCACGATTGTTGCAATGGTGCAGATGGTCGGTGTGGTACACACTCGCAAGGCGTTGACGGTGCGGAGTGTCGAGGTCGCCTCGATGCGTCTGCCCGAGGGCTTCGATGGCTACCGCATAGCGTTCTTTTCGGATCTGCATCTCGGCTCGCTCACCTCGGCCGAAGAGATGTGTCGCAACCTTGTCGAGCGTATAAATTCGCTCGATGCCGACTTGGTGCTCTTTGGTGGCGACTTGGTCAATGCACACTACGAGGAGCTACGCCCCGAAATCTCGGCTATCTTGCGACAGATTGAGGCTCGCGATGGCGTGATGGCGGTGATGGGTAACCACGATACGGGGGTATATGTCAAGGATACGATAACGCTCCCTATAGCCACGAGTACACGACTTGTCACCGAGCGCATCGAACAGATGGGGTGGCGTGTGGCGAACGATGAGACGGAGCTGCTGGTGCGTGGAAACGACACAATCACCCTTACGGGCATAGGCTTCTCGCGTGAACTGCTCGAGCATCGTCACTCGGCCGATGTGGCTGATGAGCTCGATTTGCGCCCCATATTCGAGGATGTTCCGCGCGATAAGTTCAATATTGCGGTTTCGCATATGCCGCAGTTGTGGCGCAAGGTCAAGGCTCTCGGTTATGGCGACCTGATGCTTTCGGGCCACGTTCACGCTATGCAGATGAAGGTGGCTTTCGCAGGGTGGCAAATCTCGCCCGCACAACTGATGTACGAGGAGTGGAGTGGTCTCTACAAGGAGGATTCACACCACCTCTACATCACCGATGGTGTGGGTAGCGTGGGCTTTCATATGCGAATAGGTGCACCTCCCGAAATTACACTTCTGACTCTGCGACGCAGGTAGCGTAGCTCACCACACCGACACCAAAAACGAGAGTGCTATGAGAGCTTTTTTAACCTTTGTTTTGGTGTTGGCAGTGGCAAGTGTCACAGCGCAGACCACCTATCTTACATTCTATGACGCCCTGTCGCTAGGTCTTGAGCGCAATCCCGCAGTCACCGCTTCGGAGTATGCTGTGCGTGCGGCTCATCGTGAGCGTCAAGCCACCATAGGCCTTTTTATGCCAAGGGTGTCGGTGCGTGGTGCTTATGCCCATCTTAACAAGGATGTGGATATAGATGTCAACCACCTGAAGGGCAATCTCTCGGCTCTACTCACCCCTCTGCTCCCTCCAATTGAGAGCGTTCTGTCGCCAGTTCTGGCGATGGATCTCTCCTACACGCTACAACGCAAGAATAGTGCATTCCTGGGCGGAGATGTGGTGCTGCCACTCTTTACGGGAGGTAAGATTCTCACCGCCAATAAGGTTGCCAAGATTGAGGAGCAACGATCCCTCGATCGGAGTCGTGCTGTGAATGGTGCGCTTTTGGTCGAGATAGTCGAACGCTATTTCGGTGTGGAGTTGGCTCGTCGTGTAGTGGCCATTCGTCGTGAGGCTATAACGGTTGTCGAGCACCATCTGCGCGATATAGCCCTGCTCGAGCGTGAGGGTATGGCGGTGGAGAGTGAACGACTCTATGCCGAGTATCGTCTTGCCGAGGCCGAGAGCGATTTGCGTCACGCCGAATTGGAGCTCTCTACCGCACAACGCGCCCTGCAAACATCGCTGGCAAGCGAGGGTGAGGGGGATATCCACCCCACGACACCCCTCTTTCTGCCCCTTAGAATCGAACCTTTGGACTACTTCCAGTCGATGGCTTCGCTCCACAACCCGCAACTCTCGGAGGTGGGCCATCTGCGTGAGCTTGCTCGTATGAATATGCGTATGGAGCGAGCAAACCTTATGCCCGAGGTTGTGGCGATGGGCGGTATGGTATTCTGCGACCATCAGCTCTCCTCGCTCGTGCCACGAATGGCGGTGGGCGTGGGACTCAACTTTCGGATTTTCGATGGTCTGCGTAGCGAGTTCCGCTACTCAGCAGCGCAGATGCAACAGCGTCGAGTCGAGGCTCTCGAGGTCAAGGCGCAACGGGATGTGACACTTCTTATCGAGTCGCTTTACAACAATCTGCAGAAGGCTATCGCCTCTCTTCCGTCGGAGCGTCGCTCCGAGGCCTTTGCCGAGGAGTATCTCCGAGCGCAAAGTGCTGCTTTTCGCGAGGGCATAGCGACCTCTGCCGATGTGGTCGATGCGGCACTCAACCTCTCGCGTGTGCGCCTCTCGCGCATTCAGAGAGCCTTCGAGATGGATCTCGCTCTGGCTCGCCTGCTCGACGCTTCGGGCTTGGCAGATAGGTTTGTCCAATATATCGGAAGTGGAAACTCCGAGTCTCTCTATTAATCAAACAACAGTAGCTATGAAAAGATTGAGTATATCTCTGGTTGTAATCTTGATATTGACGCTCTCGATTGTGGTATTTGTCGCCTATCGCTTGGGTGATAGCGAGAGGGTTGTGGCGCAAGGCTTTGTCGAGAGCAGGATGTTGCGCCTTGGATCGAAGCTTGCCGGTCGCATCGATCGTCTATATGTCGAGGAGGGCGATTCGGTTGTGCAGGGTGATACGCTTTACATCATATCTACCCCCGAGCTCGATGCCAAACTCTTGCAGGTGGAGGCTATGCTCGATGGAGCAAAGGCGATTGAGGAGAAGGCGAAAGTGGGAACTCGCAAACCTCTGGTGGCATCGGCCTGCGATATGTGGCAGAAGGCAGAGGTGGGTGTGACCTATGCCCGTCAGACATATAGGCGAGTGGCCCGACTCTGCGAGCAGGGGGTGGTCTCTGCCCAGAAGCGCGATGAGGCTTTAGCTAATTTGGAGGCGGCAAAGGCGACAGCCCGTGCTGCCAAGTCGCAATATATGCTTGCGGTGGAGGGTGCTTCGCGCGAGGATAAGGAGGCTGCGATGGCGCAGGTGCAACAGGCGCAGAGTGTGGTGCTCGAGGTAGAGCGATACTTGGCGGATAGGGTGGTGCTCTCGCCCGTAGATGGCGTTGTGAGTAGCGTGGTTGCCAATGCAGGCGAGATTGTGGGTAGCGGCTACCCCGTAGTGGTGGTTGCCGAGAGTGGTAGTGCATTGGCATCATTCAATATCCCCGAAACATTGTTGCCGCAACTCACTGTAGGCCAACTTATTGTGGCGAGTGTGCCGGCATTGGGTCGGAGCATTGAATGGAGGGTTAAGAGCGTCGCAGTCGAGGCGGACTTTGCTACGCAGAGTGCAACCTCGGCGCGAGGTGATGTCGATATCCGCACCTTCGAGGTCAAGCTCGAGCCGCTCGAAGGCGTGGCACTGCGCGATGGTATGAGTGTGGTTGTCGAGCTACAAAAACCGCTGAAGCAATGAGGCGACTATTCAAGGGTGTGGCGGCCTCGTCAAGGCGAGAGCTTGCGAGACTTGGTGCGAGTGCAGAGTATCGTGCAGTGGTGTGGTGGTTGCCCCTCACGCTGATACTCTTCTTTGCACTCTTTTTCTCGCACGAGGTGGTTGGCTCGTTGCCAATAGCGGTTGTCGACGAAGATGACAGCTACCTCTCGCGTCGCTTTGTGTCGATGCTCTACGCCTCGCACGAAGTGGCCGATGTCGAGGAGGTTGCAAATATTGCCGAGGCTCGACAAATGCTCCTTGCGGGTGAGGTTGTGGGCATAGTCGAGATAGTAGGCAACTTTGCACAGAGTATCCTTTCCGGCGGCTCTGCCAAGGTGGTCTACTACGACTCGGGCACCAATGTGTCCACCGCCTCGCTCTCCTCGAAGGGGGTGCAGACGGTGGCTACAACCTTTGGTGTGGGTGTGGCTCTGCAACGCGCCGAGATGCGTGGTGCAATGACTGACGAGGCTATTGCAGAGGTGGTGCCAATCGGCTTTATGACCTACGCACTATTCAATCCGTGGCTCAACTATGCCTACTATGTCGGCCCTTGCTTTTGGGCTATGGTGTTGATTATCAGCGCGATGCTCTCGACCATTTATGCCATAGGCTCCGAGTTGCGCTACGCCTCGTCGCTCGAGTGGGTGGATTCTGCCAATGGCTCTCTTGTGGGGGCATTGATGGGCAAACTCGCACCTCTCACTCTGCTCTTGTGGGCGTTGAGTGCGGTGGTGGGAGTGTTGGTTTTCGGAATCTACGACGCTCCGATGCGTGGGGCGTGGTGGGTGGTTGCATTGGGGTGTGCGGTGGTGATTTTGGCATATCAGGCGGTAGCCATCTTTATAGTCGCCATCACCGCCTCGTTTCGCCTCTCGTTGTCGCTCGGTGGCGGATATTCGGTGCTCGCCTTCACCTTCTCGGGCGTGACATTCCCTACTATGGCTATGTTCTCGGCTGTGCAGCCCTTGACCGCACTCTTCCCCTACACCTACTTTATGCGGCTCTATATCGATCAGGCGGTGCGAGGTGTGGAGTGGTGGCACTCGATGAGCGATATAGCGGCTATGCTCCTATTCTGCTTGCTGCCTATATTAGCACTTCCGCGATTGTGGCGTGTGGTAACTAACAATAGATTCTGGGGGAGGTTATGAGGCGTTATCTTGTGGAGTTGTGGCGAGTTGCGTGCGAGGAGTGGCGATCGATTTGGCGCGATGAGGGGGTGGTGTTAATCACCGTCTTTGCACTGTTTATATATGGTATATCCTATTCGTTGGGTTATGGTGGTGAGGTGCTGACCGAGGTGCCTATTGCCGTTGTCGATGAGGATCGAAGCGACTCAAGTCGAGAACTTGTACGAATGATTGATGCCTCGCCCAAGGTGAGTGTCGCCTACGAACTGCCCGATGTTGGTGGGGTAGAGCCTCTGCTTGCCGAGCGTAGGGTGTATGGCGCGGTGGTGATTGCCCCCGACTTCGAGAAGGATATCTTGTCGCGACGACCAGCCCGAGTCGCCATATTGGGCGATGCAAGCTACCTGCTTGCCTACCGCGAGGTGGTCGAGGGGTGTGTAGCTGCGATACAAGCCAAGAACGAGCAGATAGTAAAGAGTCGTGAGGGTGGATATCACCCTCCCCTCATCTACGAACAACGCAACCTATTCAACCCCTCGTTCGGCTACGGCATTTTTGTTATGCCAGCCATTATCTTGTTGATTGTTCAGCAGACGGCACTTATGGGTATTGGAATGCTCTCGGCAACACGTCGTGAGCGAGGTCTGCGCTATGCCTCCTCCTCGGCGTTTGTCGTCACCTTCGGTCGCCTTCTTGCCGAGTTTGCCACCTATGCCGTAACACTCGGATTTATGCTTACTGTTCACTATTGGTTGTTCGACTATCCGATGCGGGCAACTTGGTGGCGATGCGTGGCGGTTGTTGTGCCATATCTCTTGGCAGTGCTACTCTTGGCGCAATCTTTAGGTAGGCTATTCCGTCGTCGCGAAAGCCCTATCCTGTGGCTACTGTGGCTCTCTATCCCCTTTCTGCTGGTGAGTGGAGCATCGTTGCCTCCGCAGGCATTTCCTCGGTGGTTGTATCTGCTCGGAAAGGTTGTTCCAAGCTCCTCGGCTGTAGAGGCGTGGATAGCTGTGCAATCGCGAGGTGCCTCGCTTGCCGATGTTGCGCCCGAACTTTCGATATTGTGGATATTGACTATCATCTTTGGCGTTGGAGCAATAGTAGCAAATAGAAGAAGTACGCAATAATTTGTCGTTTTGCGTAAAATATGTTAATTTTGCATATTACAACCAAAAAACTTTGTAGATATGAAAAAATTAACTTACCTATTTTTGTTTATGCTGATGTCGGTATCGGCTATGGCTACCACGCCGAATAAGATTGTTATTCCAAAGGTTGAAGAATATTTGACTTTGAAGGGCGATTTTCACGTTCACACTATGTTCTCTGACGGCACTGTATGGCCGGCATCTCGCGTGCAGGAGGCTATTTGGGAGGGGCTCGATGTATTGGCCATCACCGACCATATCGACACTCGCGCTCAAAAATGGAAGAAAAAGGGCATCCTCTCCGAGAATTGCGATCGCAACACTTCGTACAAGATAGCCAAGCAGGCTGCAGGTAAGCGCCTTATCGTTGTTCACGGTGGCGAGCTCTCGCGTGGTGTGCCTTCGGGACACTGTAATGCCCTATTTATACAGGATAACGAAAAATTCTGCGCTGAGGCCGAGAAGTTTAACGACGACAACGCTTTGGCAACCGAGGCTGGCTTGAAGGAGGCTCGTCGTCAGGGAGCATTCCTTATGTGGAATCATCCTAACTGGCACAAACACGCCCCTAACGAGACCGTTATGCAGCCAATCCACAAGAAGCTTATCAAGAACGGATTGTATGATGCTATCGAGATCTACAACGCCGAAACTGGCTATAGCCCTGAGGCGCACGAGTGGTGTTTGAAGCACAACCTCGCGATTATGGGATGTTCGGATACCCACGCACCTATGGTTACGAAGATTGATTATCTCAATGGTCAGCATCGCGTTGTTACCCTCATCTTTGCAAAGGAGAAGACATTGGAGAGTATTCGTGAGGCTATGGATGCTCGTCGTACCGCAGTATTTGCCGAGGGTATGGTCTATGGTCGTGAAGAGGAACTCAAACCGTTGTTCGAGGCGTGTGTTCGCGTAAAGAATGTTCGTTGGACAGCCAAAGGTGTTGGCTTCACATTGCATAATGTGTCAAGCATTCCAATTCGCTTGACTAAGGCTCCAGGCGCTGAGAAATTCGCCTATTGGCGCAATTTGAGCATACCTCCGTTCTCGTCTGTAAGCGTCTCTATTAATAGTGTCGTAGACGAGAAGGTGCAATCTAAGTTAGATCCGTCAATCAATGAGGTTTTTGCGAACTTCTTTGTTGAGACATTCCACATAGGAGCCGATAAGCCTTTGAAGGTCTCGATTAAGTTGCAACGATAGAGGTGCAACCCAAACACAAAGATAGCCAAGCAGTTCGCTTGGCTATCTTTGTGTTATCGCTATTGGTGGCTATCGTCTGTAGTGCCAGCCACCTGACGAAGTGCCACGATTTACGCCCACCGAGCCGGTAGACTCCTTGTAGGAGTAGTCTGACATATTGGTCGAGCCCTTCTTGCCAAAGTGACGAAGGTTGTAGACAAACTGCACCGAGAAGTAGCGACCAATACAGCTGTTCCAAGCATTCTGAACATATCCCGAGCCGGTGGTACGGGCAAACGATGTGTTCTGGTTGAGGATGTCGTTTACACCAATCTGCACCTCACCACGCTTGTTCTTGAACACCTTGCAGCCGAGGTAGAGGTTGCACAACACATAATCATCGTTATACTTGTTTGTGAAGCCCAAGTACTGTACATACGATGCCGAGGCGGTCAAGGTCAATCGCTTGAGGAAGGTCCACTTGATATTTCCGTTCACCGAGTGGTTGAAGTAGTCATTCTTCTCGGTCTGACCTATGGTGTTCCACGCCTGGTTGTATGTACCGCGCCACGAAATGGTGAAGTCTACATTCTCCGAGATGTTGCTACCGAGTGTGAGACCTGCGTCGTAACCGATGTTGTTCGCAAGGTTGGTTAGGTAGTTGTGATTTACTATGTTCTGCAACACATTTCCGCTCTCTGGAGTTACATAGATGGCCGAAGGGATTCGGTTGTACGATACACCTCCCATAATGTTGAGGTTACACTTCATAAATGTGAGTGGCAAACCGAGCGAAACGTGGGTACGCACCGAGAAGTAGCCATCGAGGTTCTCGTATGAGGTTACCTCCTTCGGCGAGTATGCCTTGCCTTCATTTGTCGGTACATCCTTGTCACCAAATTTCTCCGGTAACGAGGCTCCTGTAGTGTTGTTCCAGGTCGATGTCGAGATGTAATCCTGCTGAATCTGCGTATTGAACATCCACATAAAGGTGATACCCTTCTCAACCTTCGAGAGGTTGTAGTGCGCCGAGATGTTGTGCGAGAAGGCAGGGTTGAGCGAGGTATTACCTACGCTGATATATTGCGGATTCGACACATCAAAGATGTTCTGCAACTGTGTAACCGAAGGGTTGTCGGTCCACGAGCGGAAGAACACGCGCAGGGTGTTCTCGCGGTTGAAGGCGAGGTTTGCCATCGCGAAGTACATAAAATTGTTGTAGCTCTTGTCGATGTTGTCGCCCTGCTCGCCTACGATGTGACCATCGAGCTCGGCACGCTGGTACGAGAGGTTGACGACTACTCGGTTCTTACCCTGCGAGAAACGGAAACCAGGACCTATGCGGTGAGTCCAGAAACCGCTGGTAAACTCCTGTGTCATATTCGGATTCTCCACCCTGTTGCCCCAATTGGAGTCGGTGTAGAAGGTGTTCTTGTCGTTACGCTCGTGCTCGTAGCCCATACGATACTGCAACGAGAGTTGTGCCGACTGGCTGATAGGCTCGTTGTAGGTGAGGCTACCACGCACGGTGTACTCCTCGCTTGGGCGGTTGATGTATTGGAAGAGTGGGGTGTAGAGGAGCGTGCTATTCATCATATCCTGCCACGACGCACCCTCACCAAAGTATTTGTTGTACTCGGTGGTGTAGTTCGGATCGTTGTAAGGTACACCATTCGCCTCATTCGCTGCGGTGCGTTGTTGACGCTCGTTGTTCTGGTAGTTGAAACGACCATCCACGGTGAGCGTTCTGCCCGGCTTGCCGAGCTTGGCGCGTATCTGCAGGAACTCGTTGAAGTAGAATGCCTGCTGCTTGCTCCAGTTGTAGGAGTTGGTGTATGCCAACGATTGGTGAGTCGAGCCCTCCAGCTCCTCAGCATCATCGTTCTTGCCTATGGTGTAGCCCTCTGTTGTCGATTCGGGGTTGTTGCCCTGATATGAGAAGTAGGTGCGCGACATCAGCGATGCATTGCGCGATATCTTCCAGTCGAGACGGGCATTGAAGCGAGCGTTGAGGTTCATTGTGTTCGATACACCCTGCTGATACATATAACCGATAGGCATCGGAGCCTCATACCACTTCTCGGTGCGAGAGTTGTTGTCGGTGTCGGTGTGGTTGAAGAAGAGCGAGCCCTGGAACTTAACATTCTTGCGGCGGCCCCACTCGTCGGAGTAGTTTGCACCGATCGAGTTCACGAGCGCGATACCGCTCTGTGGGCGCACCATATAGGCACCCACGCTGCGACGCATACCGCGACCACCACCACCTTGTTGTGCACCACTCACGCCCAGGATATCCTCAAACGAGAAGTTCTGCTGGTTGACATTGTTGAACAGACCGATCAACGACACTCGAGCATCACCCTGGAAGAAGTTTACATTTCCGCCCACAATCCACTTGTGGCCCTTTGCGATGTCGTCTGCGTTATTTTTCTTCCAGTCCGGCTCATAGCCCATTCCGGCATACATCTTACCAAACTGTCCCTGACGCATATTCTCCTTGGTGATGATGTTGATGGCCTTGAAGCCCTCGCCATCGTCCATACCCGAGAACTCGGCATTGTCGCTCAACTTGTTGAAAACCTCGATGCGGTCTACCGCCTCGGCAGGCAACGACTTGATGGCGGTGTTGACATCCTCTCCAAAGAACTCCTTGCCGTCGACAAAGATCTTCTTGATGGTCTCACCCTGCGCCTCGACCGAGCCATTGGTGATGGTGATGCCTGGCATCTTCTTTAAGAGGCCCTCCACATCGGCATCGTTCGACACCTTGAATGCTCCTGCGCTGTAGCTCAGAGTGTCGCCATTCTGCGATGTACGCATCGCCTTGGCGGTTTTCACAATCTTCTCGATACGCTCGGCAGCCTCCTCGATGTAGACCTTGCCAAGCGAAACTGACGATGAGGCAACGCGGAACTCCTTGGTTACATCCTTGTAGCCGATGAATGTGATAACCATAGTGTAGTTACCATACGACAAACCGGGAATCGAGGTGAATCCCTCAGCTCCCGAGGTGTAGTAACGCTTGTTGTCGGGCTTGGCAGTGGGGTAGACCTCGACCACTGCACCCGGCAGACCGAGTTGCTGTCCTTTGTCGATAACCGAGAATGTAACCTTGCCACTCTGCGCAAATGCCGATACGGCGAACGCAATAGCAAAGATAAAGACGAGAATACGCTTCATTATATCTGTAGTTTTTTTGTTTGCGGTTCTGTATATCAAACGCAGCTTTTGGGGTGTTATTGCTGCGATTTTCATAAAAACGCACAAAGGTAATGAATGCAATTCATTATATTAAGCATTAAGACGACGAAATGACAAAAAAATAAGGTGAATCGCCCTGTTAAGAGCAAAAATGCGAGACATTGAGGTCTGCAATGCCTCGGCGTTCTACAATCCAATTGCCATATAGCACTCCGATTCATTCTCACTTCGGAGCAAAGTTGTAACTAATTCGTAACTGCACAAATTGTTCAGGGTATCGTTTTTGATACTCGTGAGCGTGGTGCTTTCCGTTATTTTTGGTATGTTGCAGCCCCATACTGCTGGGTATCGTTTTCGATACCTGTGAGGAGTGGTGACACTTCCGAGATTATGTCGCACCATTTGTCGTTGGGTATCGTTTTCGATACCCGAGGTTGCCCGTAGTGTGTCGTTATGGTGTGCCGGGTATGATACCCGAGATGGAGTAGTGTGTCGCGTAGTCCGCTTTACTTCTGTTACATCCCTCTTATTGCCAGGTATCGTTTTCGATACCCGTGACTGTCCGTGGTGTGTCGTTATGGTGTGCCGGGTATCGTTTTCGATACCCGTGACTGCCCGTGTTGTGTCGTTATTGTGTGCTGGGTATCGTTTTCGATACCTATGAGTGCTTGGAGAACATCGCCGTTGTGTGCCGGGTATCGTTTTCGATACCCGTGTTTGCGTAGTAGGACTTTCTTTGCTCCTTCTCATTGTTGGGGATTGTTTTCAATACCCAATAGGTTGTTGGCGAGTTTTCTCTCTCCGCCTTCCTCCTATTGCCGGGTATCGTTTTCGATACCCGTGACTGCCCGTGGTGTGTCGTTATGGTGTGCTGGGTATCGTTTTCGATACCCAAGTAGGTGTGGTGCTTTCAGTTATTGGTATGTTGCATTCCCATACAGCTGGGTATCGTTTTCGATACCTATGAGTGCTTGGAGAACATCGCCGTTGTGTGCCAGGTATCGTTTTCGATACCCGTGAGCGTGGTGCTTTCCGTTGTTGGTATGTTGCATTCCCATACTGCTGGGTATCGTTTTCAATACCCGTGAGTGCTTGGGGAACATCGCCGTTGTGTCTCAGGTATCGTTTTCGATACCCACGGTTGTGAGTTGAGCGTTTCCCTTTGGGTAGATGGGTATCGATTGATGTCCGGCATTGCTATTGTCAGCGAACTGAATTTATAGCAGGTGTGTTTCGGAGAGTTCCTTTGCGAGTTTATGAAGGAAATTCTCAATGTCAACTATTCGCTCTGCCGATGGGCGTTTTGAGCCGTTTATGTAGTTGCGAAAAAGCGTTTCATTAATTCCCATAGCCTTTGCTATTTGACTAGCATTAAGTTCGGGGAACTGCTCGAAGAGCCATCTTACAGGATTCTCTTTCTTGAAAAATTCATCTCCCATCATACAATAGTCTGTTTTTGTTACTACAAATTTACAAAATGTTTACGAATTAACAAATATTAGGTATCGAAAACGATACCCATCAATCGTGAGGGGAGGGTTGTGTGCAATGAGTGTAGACGCACATACAACTTGGGTATCGAAAGCGATACCCATCAGTTCTACTGCAATAGGAAAAGAGGTGGCAACAATATATGTGGGTATCGAAAACGATACCCAGCAATCGTGAGGAGAGGACTGTGTGCAACGAGTGTAGACGCACACATAGCTTGGGTATCGAAAACGATACCCGTCATATGGGTTGGGAACTTTATCTTAGGGAAAATAAACCCCCACTCAAGCATAGGTATCGAAAACGATACCCAGCAGTTCTACTGCAAAAAGAAAAGGGATTGCAACAATATATGTGGGTATCGAAAACGATACCCGTGATTGCGGTGGGTAGTAGGAAGGGTAGTAGGAGGGGTATCGAAAACGATACCCATCAACCGTGAGGGAAGGGTTGTGTGCAATGAGTGTAGACGCACACATAGCTTGGGTATCGAAAACGATACCCGTCATATGGGTTGGGAACTTTATCTTAGGGAAAATAAACCCCCACTCAAGCATAGGTATCGAAAACGATACCCAGCAGTTCTACTGCAATAGGAAAAGAGGTGGCAACAATATATGTGGGTATCGAAAACGATACCCGTGATTGCGGTGGGCAGTAGTAAGGGCAGTAGGAAGGGCAGTAGGAAGGGTTGTGGGTATGTTTCCCGGAGGGTCTGAGAGCTTCGGGATAGGTTGCGTGGAGGTGTTTTAGTTACCCCTGAAGCCAATTCTTGAAGTCGTGAACTCGTGCCTTGGGGATGACGATACGCTCGGGTGTCTCGATGGTTAGGCTTGCCGAGAGACGGCTTCCAAACCACACCGAAATATCCTTCACAGCTTTGCGCGAGATGATAAATTGGCGGTTGGCACGGAAGAAATCCTCGTCTGGCAGTTTCGACTGCAGAGCCTCGAGGGTGAGGTCTATGGGGTACTTTTCTCCATTCAGGCAGTAGGCTGTGACACGCTCCTCAAAGGTGTGGAAGAAGGCCACATCCTTGGCGTGCAGTGGTATGATCTTGTCGCGGTAATGGACCAGGAAGGTCTGTTGCTCGCTCTTCTGGCGTTGCGCCACATTGCTGATGCGTGTGGCGTAGTCGCTGCGTTCGCTTGAGGTGAGGCGTTGCCACTTCTCGATGGCGCGTCGTACCCCCTCCTCGTTGATGGGTTTGAGCAGGTAGTCGATGCTGTTCACCTTGAACGCCTCGAGGGCATATTCGTCGTAGGCGGTGGTGAAGATTATCGGTGTGGTGACCTCGGTATGGTCGAAGATGCGGAACGACGAGCCATCGGCCAGATGTATATCCATAAATACAAGGTCGAGCTCGGGTTTGGTGCGGAAGAAGTCAATGGTGTCGACTACCGTATCGATAATAGTGACAATCTCGACTTCGGGTCGAATCTTCTTGAGTATCGCGGTGAGGTTATGGGCAGCAGCGGTCTCGTCTTCGATAATGGCAACTTTCATAGGTCGTGAGTTTTATTGTTTTACAAGTGGCAGGCGCACGATAAACTCCTGGTCGTTGTTGATAATATCGATCTCGCGGTTGAGCAACAGCTGATAGCGGCTGTTGAGATTCGAAAGTCCCACGCCTGTGCCTGTGCTTGGCTCGAGCATAGGGAGCTTTTTGTTCTTTACAACCAGGTATCCATCCTCGGTGTAGATGTGCACTCGGAATGGTTTCTTGCTACTTATGGCGTTGTGTTTCACAGTGTTGCCAATAAGTGGCTGCAGCGATATGGAGGGTAATTCGTAGTCGAGGTACTCCTTCGCAATGTCAAAATCGAAGGTTATCTTGTCGGCATAACGTATCTTGAAGAGGTAGCTATATGCCTCGGCAAACTTGATCTCCTCGCGCAGTGTCACAAAGGTGGAGTTTGCGCCATTCTGCGATATGTAGCGGAATGTGTAGGAGAGTTGGTCGATATATTTCAGGGCTCGCTCATCGTCCTTCTCACGCACCAGCATCGAGAGCGACGATAGCGAGTTGAAGAGGAAGTGCGGGTTGATCTGGCTTACCAGCATATTGTACTTGGTGGTCAGGTTCTCGTTGCGGAGAATCTCGTTCTCGAGCGATATCTGCTGCTCACGATAGATGAGTGAGTATATGCGCGAATAGAGTATCACCACCGTCAGCATAAAACACGACTTGAGAATCACAGCAAATTCGATCAGCTGTCGGCTTTGGTAGACCATAATCACCTCGCCCGTATGGATGAGTGGCACGGGCGACACGAAGTAGGCGGCGGTAGATATCAGAAGGCATATTGCCGAGCGGATAAGATACTGCTTGATGGAGATGTCGCGCCCCTTCATATTCATTATTGCGAGCAGAATATAGGAGAGGGCGAGATAGAAGATGAATTGGTAGAGCAGTACGCTCCATTGATGGGAACCGCGATAGATTGCTCCATAGTCGAACTCTTCGCCATTGAGCTTGACGATGCGACGGGCAAAGAGGTGCTTGGCCTCGAAGGAGGAGCGCTCTCCTGCCTCCACTTGCAGATAGTCGCCATCGTGCAGATTGAGCCAATGCACCCTTCGATGGTCGATGAATATGCTATCCTTTTCATCGGTGATGATATATCCATAACCATCACCATTCACTCGCAGAGTGCCCTCTACCAACACCGCCATAGCATTGCGATTGCGTTTGCCATTGGCACGAAGATTGCTATCGCTCTGATTCGACACAAGCAGAATCAGATACGAAAAGTTGCACACGAGGCTTATAGCAATGGCCATAAGCAGGTAGGCGAGATGAGGCGATTTGCTCTTCAGGTTCCAGGTTCTCAGCATAGGCTATTCGGGGCGAAGATGTTCTACTTCTCGTCGTACCACGAAGCGTAAAGACGATAGTCGTTTGCTATGCGCTGAATAATCTGCTCGCGCTGCTCGGGGGTCACCTCCTTGACCTTCTTGGCTGGTACGCCCGCGTATACCGAGTTGGGCTCAAGCTTCGAGTTCGACAAGACGAGCGCATTGGCTGCGATGATGCACCCCGATGCCACGACTGCATTGTCGAGGATGGTTGCACCCATACCGATAAGGCAGTTATCCTCGATAATTGCACCGTGAATGGTGGCGTTGTGGCCCACCGAAACGTCGTTGCCGATGTGGGTCTGCGAAGGCTTTG
>JAFVOR010000045.1 GCA_017505725.1 Alistipes sp. | reverse complement strand
GTCAACGTGTGCATAGTGACGGTTAGCAGTCTGATACTCAACGTGAGCAGTGTTGATGGTGATACCACGCTCCTTCTCCTCTGGTGCGTTATCGATCGAGTCGAAAGAACGCAACTCCGAAAGACCTGCCTTAGCAAGAACGGTGGTGATAGCAGCAGTAAGAGTAGTCTTACCGTGGTCTACGTGTCCGATAGTACCGATGTTTACGTGCGGTTTCGAACGCTCAAATTTTTCTTTTGCCATAGCTTTAAATCTATTAATAGTTTGTTAAAAAGTTTACCTTTATATTGTTTGTTTTAAGGTCCTTATGCAGACACAAGCAATGCCCCTTCTTTCAAAGGTGCATTGCATATGTCTTAATGAGAGCGGAAGACGAGGCTCAAACTCGCGACCCTTAGCTTGGAAGGCTAATGCTCTATCAACTGAGCTACTTCCGCATAGTTGTTTGTTTTGCAAGAACTTCGCTCTGCTTTCTAGTGGGAAGAGATGGATTCGAACCACCGAAGGTAAAAACCAGCAGATTTACAGTCTGCCCCATTTGGCCACTCTGGTATCTTCCCAAATTTGATTGGCGAAAAAGCTTGAGCCGATGGAGGGATTCGAACCCCCGACCAGCTGATTACAAATCAGCTGCTCTGGCCAACTGAGCTACATCGGCGTATATTCACCAATCGAGGTGCAAAGTAAGCGAAAATTTTTGAAACTGCAAAATTTTCCAACAACTTTTTCTCATTTTTTTCAAAGAACTCGATTTTTGGCTCTTTCCGGCGCCCTACAACGAGTCGCCTTAATGGAATGAATCCGAAAATCGGTGCAAAGATAGAATACTTTTGTGAAATATGAAACACTCTGGGCAAAAAATCCACAAAAAAATGATGATTTTTTCACTATCGGGCTATACCTATATATAAATATAGTCATTTATCGATCAATTTACCCACTTTTACGAGATTTCATTTGGGTAAATTGAAAATTAATAGTAAATTTGCGTTGAGTAACCAATGACTAAAAAACTAAAACAAATAAAAAAACTACAATGAAACCTATCTACACTATCCTTGTGGCCATTTTCGCGTTGCTTGCAAGCTCTTGTACAACCGATGCCACCATCGACTCTCCGATTGACATTGAGAATGGAGAACAAACAACCTTAACGCTCTCGCTCGAGGAGTCGCGTACTCAACTTGGCGAGAAGGCGGGCGACCTCTATCCGCTCTACTGGAGCGAAGGCGACAAAATCGCAGTCAATGGCGTAGCTTCAGCTCCTCTCGCAGCCGAGAGCGATGGCTCATCGACTGCTGTATTTAACATTGATGGCGTGGTAGACTACCCCTACAATATCGTCTATCCTGCCCCTACGGAGGATGCAAAGGTCATCACCGAGGGCGAGAATGGCGCAGAGGTAAAGCTCTACCCTGTCACCTTCCCGGCTGAGCAGAGTTACAAGGCGGGTACAATTGCCGACGGTGTAGCTCCGATGTATGGTTACGTGGCCGAGGCAGGCACTGTACCTTCGCTGAATCACCTTTCGGGCATTCTTCGCTTTGCGATTAAGGGCGAGGTGACTCTCTCGAGGGTAGTTGTCAAATCGGAAGCAGATGCGATTGCAGGTACCTACTATGTGCGTTGCGAGACAGGTGAGCTCGTGGCTAAGGCGGAGAGCACTTCGAGCACGATTTCGATGTCGTTTGGCGAGGGCTTGGTACTCAACAAAGAGGAGGCACAGCCTATCCACATCGTAGTGCCACAGGGCAACCACGGAGTGTTCGTAGCAACTTTCCACGCCACTACGGGCGAGAAGATGACCGTTCGTTTCGATACCGACAGCAAGCCTATCTCGGTGGGTAAGGTGCGCGAGTTTGCTCCTTTCCTCTTTATGGCGAATGACTGCGACGCAACCGAAGCCTTCGAGATCTACGATATTGCCACCCTGCGTGCTTTTGCTGCTACCGCAAGCGCAAATACCTTCTACCCTCGCACCGAGGCGAAGCTGATGGCAAACATCGATATGACCGGCGAGGAGTGGACCCCAATCGAGGGATTCCGCCACACCTTCAATGGAAACCACTTCACCATCACGGGTCTTTCGGCACCGCTCTTCGGTACAACATCGGGTGTCATCAAGGATTTGAAGTTGGAGAATGTCGCTATAGTAACGAATAACAACCTCAAAATGGGTTCGGTGGCTTGTGTACTGACCTCTGCGGGCCACACCACCAAGGCGGCGGTTATCAACTGCGAGGCAAGCGGTACATTCACGGTGAATAACCCTGACTGGGAACCTACCAGCGCACAGGACAAGGATGCCAAGATCGTAAACTACGGAGGTTTGGTGGGTGCAGCCATTGGCGCCGACATCACCAATTCGACCAACAAGGTAGCCCTCACCATCGATTTGATGCAGAAGATTGGTAGCAACACAGTGGTATACTCTTCGATAGCGGGTATTGTAGGACTTGCAGATGTAGCGACAAGTGCAAGCAGCGAGGAGATGGTCACAATTATCTCGGGCTGCAAGAACGAAGCTCCTATATCGTATGTAGACTCAACAAGTGCCGAGACAAAGGCCCTTGTCAATGGCCCGCGCCTTGGTGCAATCCTTGGTTGCGGAATTAAGGGTGCTGAGGTGTTGAACTGCGAGAATTGCGCCGAGGGAGACATCACGCTCAACTCCTACTTCTATGGAGCAGGAGCTGCATCTGGAGGTATTCCCATTGGTGGACTCATAGGTTACAACGCCAATGGTGCAGTGAAGAACTCGATTAATCGCGGTGATATCGAGGTGGATGGTACACTCAAGGCTATCAACCTCGGTGGTGTGGGTGGTTTCATCACCTACTGCTGGAACGACGACCTGCAGAACTACGGAGCAGTAACCATCAAGGAGAGTGCTCGTTTGCGCGGATGTGCCGTAGGCGGTGTTGCGGGTATGTTCTATGGCAACGGAGCAAATACCGACCATACCTTTGGTAACTGCACAAACTACGGCCCTATCAAGGTGTTGGCTTCGCACGAGGAGAATCACACCGTATCGAAGACAACCGACAGCCCATACTACTATCGTATTGGCGGTATTACAGGCTTCGGTCGTACAAAGACTACGGGCGGATGTACCAACAATGGCGACATTACCGTATCGGGCAATATCAAGATTGCAGCCAACAGCGAGTACAAGGAGGAGGCTCTTGTAGTTGCAGGTTGCATTGGCTTCAAGACAAGCGGTCACCCGGCAGGTAAGTGGGAGAACAATGGTGATATCTTGGTTGATGCCACTATCTCGTTTGACGACGAGGCGGCTGCCACATATCACCCGGTCGCAATCAGTGGTTGCTTTGGTCCTCAGCCATCCAACCCTGACGAGGGCTACAACAATGGTAACATCACCTTCAATGGTAAGTACGAGGGCACAGGTACCTATGTCGATATTGGCGGTATTTATGCCGGAGGTCAGGATGCAAACAACTACAACAACAAGACCCCTATCAAGGCAAAGAATACGGGTAACATAACCATCGGTGACGATGCAGTGATCGGCTCAGCTCTCTATGTGGGCGGTATCATCGGCAAGACCTTGACTACAACCTCGCCTACATCGCTTGAGAATAGCGGAAATATCCACATCAAAACTAATGCTTCGGTTGTCGGTAAAACCTATGTAGGAGGTATCTACGGACAATTCTCGGGTGGCAATATCAAGAACTTGACCAATAGCGGAGATATCACTATCGACTACACTACAGACAACAAACTCTGTGTAGCAGGTATTGCAACTTATAGTGTTGCAGGCAAGAGCGTTACCGATGTTGTAAACAAGGGTAATATAACCCTTACCGGTACATTCAACAAGTCTGTCAATGCAGGTGGAATCTTTGCCGAGATGGCAAGTGCCAACACATCGGGAACGGGCCTCTTCACAAGAGTTGTAAACGGAGAGCTTGGCACAGATGGCAAACCGCTCGACAACAAGGGAAAGATTACTATGTCGGGAACTTGTAGCTATGATGTAAAATCGGGCTCTGCCGGCACAGGTGTAAATGCACTCTCGATTGCAGGTCTTTGTGCAAGTAACCACTACCAATATCGTCCCGGTAATATGGATGATTGCCACAACTATGGCGATATGGAGATTTCGGGAACCATCAAGGGTCGCTGCTATATGGCAGGTATCTCGGTAGCTTGTCCAATCGCTGATAAAACCGTAACGAACTGCTCTAATTGTGGAGATGTCACATTCTCAGGTACATTGCAAAGCTCTACAAATGGCATTCTCTACCAGGGAGGCTTCTCCTACACAATTGACAAGGCGATTAAATTTACCAACTTCCAGCAGAAGGGTAATTTCACCATTACAGACAAGGCGACAATGAGCGGAACGGTCTACATTGGAGGCCTCTCCTACAACATCTCGGGAGCCACCCTTGATGGATGCTCGAATAGCGGAAGTGTATCGCATAATGGACAACAAAAAGGCGGCAGCGTCCTCATAGGTGGACTTGCGAGCTACACAATTAAGAGTGTTATCATCAAGAACAACTACACCAATAGTGGCGATATGTCGTTTGGTGGCACATATTCCGCAAGTGGCGGAGTCTATCTCTCGGGCTTAGGTCGTATAAATGGTACTGCCCAAAACTTCACCGAGGCAGGACTCATCATAAATCGTGGAAAAATCTCATACACAGGTGCTTCAACCCACGCTAGTGGTAAAGTTTATGTAGGAGGTCTATTCGCTGAAGTTCCTGCAAGTGTTACAACCATTACGGCCAGCGACAAGGTAGACTTTGTAAACTTGGGTCAGTTAACCTACTCAGGTACCATCTCGAACAAGGCAAATGCCTCTGTAGGTGGAATTGCTGCGATTTCCTCGTCTATTATCACAGGAGCGAAGGCGCACTGCAACATTGATGCTCCTTCGGATATAGCCTTCGGATGGATCACAGGCTCTGCACGTGGCGAAACTGTCAAGGCGATTAATTGCGCTGTGGGCGGTATGCGTATCACCGGTTGGGACGACAGCGATTCCGAACCGGTACCAATGGGCACCAAGATCAACTCGGCTAACTTCCACAACTACATCTATGGTTCGGTAGATTGGACCAATGTCGAGAACTACGATGGTTGTAGATTGCTCCCTTCGTCGGAGGTGAAATATTAAAGGTAAAAGAGTGTGTCTAACAAGTTTTATTTGGACACACTCTATTTGTCAGAAGTTGTATAACAAGAGGGATTTCAAGGCTTGCGTAGCCCGAAAAAGCGGAGTTTACTAGGCGTAAATGAGCATTTTTCAGACAAGGCAGATGACGAAAGAGCCTTGTTAGACAGATTCTTTTGCTTGGCAGAGGTATCGTTGCGAAGGTGTACAATATAAGTTTGTCGTGTAAAACGCAAAAATAGATATTTGTTTTATTTGAATATTAATTAATATTTTTATACCTTTGTGGTTAGATAACCATTTATACGACCAAAAAATGAAAACTTTCACTAAAATTCTTGTAGCAGTTGTTGCTCTGGTGGCTCTATCGTGTACCACCGACACAACCCAGGAGATGGGTGTTGACCTTGGCAACAACGATGGTTTGACCAAAATAAGCCTTTCGCTCGAGGAGTCGCGTACTCAGCTTGGCGAGAAGGCGGACAACCTTTACCCACTCTATTGGGGCGAGGGCGATCAGATTTCAATCAATGGCGTGGCCTCGGCGGCATTGAGTGCAGAGGCAGCAGGTTCGGCAAGCGCAACCTTCTCGGTGGCAGGCTCTCCGGCAAAGCCATACTGCATCGCTTACCCTGCAGCACCCGCTGGTCAGGTGTTGTTCGCCGACAAGCAGTCACACGCCGGAAATTCGACTTTTGCTAATGGAGTTACAACACTCTATGGATATAGCACAGATGGCGTGAGCGCACAATTAACCCATCTTACGGGCATTCTTAAAATCAGCGTTGTAGGTAGCGCTAAGATTGTGCTCGCACAGGTTTCGACCATCGACCGCAAGCCAATAGCAGGTGCTTTCGACTTCGATTTCGAGAAGGGAGAGGCTACCGCAACATCTGCGTCGAAGGATGTTATCGAGTACTCGTTTGGCGAAGGTGTTCAGCTCTCGGCCGAGGCTACAAATCTGCACATTGCAGTGCCCGCAGGTGAGTACGACGAGCTCTACATCACGCTCTACGACGAGAATGGCGGCGTAATGTACGCAACAGTCAAGGCCGACGACAGCAAACCTTTGAACGCGGGTAATGTTCGCGAATTCCCGAAGGCTATCTCGTATGCGCCTAACGCAGAGGTGTTCGTCGTGAAAGACAAGGCTTCACTCAAGTCGTTTGCCGAGCAGGCTGCAACTTTGGACAAGGATGTTCTCTTTGTTGCTGATGTCGATATGACCGGCGAGGCTTGGACCCCGATTGAGGGCTACGCCAAGACCGTTATTGGCAACGGCTACGCTATCAAGGGTTTGACTGCTCCGTTGTTTGGTATCACCAACGCATCGTTCAAGGGTTTGCACTTGCGCGATGTAAACATCAACGAGACTGTAACTCCGATTGTCGGTGCTTTAGCTCGTCGCGTTACCGCTGTCGAGGGCAACTTCCCGACTATCTTGAATTGCTCGGTAAGCGGTACTATCACTGTTGATGTCAAGGATTTCGCACCTACAGTAGCTGAAAACCAGCAAGAGAGTGGCGCTGCAGGCTTGGTTGGACAACTTGCAGGTGTAACAATCAGCGATTGCGTAAATGAGGCTACCCTCGACATCAAGCAGATGTTCTCCGAGAGCACAGCCGTTGTTGTTATTGCCAATGGTGGCGGTATTGTAGGATTGTTGCACAACGCCGCAGGAGCTGATGGGGAAACCATCATCGCAAGCCCGACTATCGAGAATTGCGTAAACAAGGGCAAGGTGACCTTCACCAACGCCACCACTGCGGTTTCGATTTCGCCTCGTATCGGTGGATTGATTGGTAATGCATATAGGGGTGCAATGGCGACCGGACTTGTAAATTACGGAGATATCTCCATAAAAGGCCCATTCGGCTCGACACATACCGACAATGCAGGAGGTGTACTTGGTTTTGCCAACACAGCAATTACGCTCAACGACTCGAAGAACTATGGTACCATATCTTGTTCGGGAGGCGATTTCGGAGCGGTTAATATCGCCGGTGTAGCGGGTCAGCTCGGTGACTCTGCAGGAACCCAGTTGCACAACTACGGAGCTGTAATTGTAGCCGAGGATGTCAACGTTTATCAGTTAATTGCTGGTGGTACCGTTGGTCGCCACACCGGAATTTCCAACATTGAGTTCTCGATATTGTCGCACTGTAGCAACAATGCTCCTGTTTCAATCCTTGGTGGAATGAAGCAGGATGAGACCACTGCAAAGAAGGGAATATTCCACATTGGCGGAGCGGTTGCCTGGAGTCAGAACAACGACCACGATATCGTAAACAATGCTGAGGGTGTGGTGACAGTTAAGTCCACATTGATTAACGCCGAGAGTAACATATACAACCTCTCGATTGGTGGCGGTATCGGATACCAGACTCAGAATGGCTCTATAGACATCACTAACCACGCACCTATCAACACCGAGTGTACGGTTAATACTCTCGACACATATACAGATTACGATTCAGTTCGCCTTAATGTCGGAGGAGCTCTTGGTTATGTCAATGCGAGCGGAGACTCGATGAGTGGGCTCACAAACACAGGAGATATCACTGCCCTTGTAAACACCGTAGGTAATCTCCGTGTAGGAGGAGTATTCTCTCAGAATGCGAGTGGAGCAGTTGATGGTGCAGAGAATAGCGGTAAAATAACTATCAAGAAGGATACAACCACTGGTGCAGTATTAATGGTTGGTGGTGTATGCGCTTGCTTTGCAAATCACACCGGTAAAAACTTGACTAACTCTGGAGATATACTCTTTGAGGATAATGTATCTGCAGGTAAGATGTTACACGTCGGAGGTTGTGTGGCTTGGACAAATAAGACACTCACCACACTCCGCAATAGCGGCAACATCACTATCCTTGGTGGTAGCTCAGGTGCATCAGCAAACGCAACTGCCAACAACGATCGAATTACCAATGTCGGAGGTAATGTTGGTACGCTTGATGTGAAGCTCACAATGAGCGATATGGAGAACTCGGGAGATATCTCTATCAGTAACTTCGAAGCGAAGTACACTTTCTCAGTGGGAGGTAACATCGGACGCTACGATACCAGTACAGGTGGTTCTGGTACAGACTTAAAGAATAGCGGAACTATCACCCTTGACGAGACTACCAAGAGTGGAGGAGGTCTGTATGTAGGTGGTTGCGTAGCTCTTCACCAAGGAAATAGCGGAGCCCTTACAAACTGCGAGAACGATGCTCCTATAACCGCCAAGACGGCAGTCCCAAGTGGCAATGTATACATAGGTGGCGCTATTGGATATGTTGACGGAACTACAGAGAGAAACATCACCAACACCAAGAATGGCAAGATATTGATTGCGTTGACATCGACCGGCTCGGGCAAGACCTTTGCTATCGGAGGCGTTGCCGGTCGTATGGTTGACCATAGCAACCCACTCGACAACCAAGGTGACATAACCATTAGCGGTACAATAAAGGGTTATGCATATATTGCAGGTATCATTGGCTATCCAAACAACTACAATCGTGTGAATATCACCAATAGTTGCGACATCACCATCGATGGCACCTTTGAAGGCACTTGTAACATCGCAGGAATCAATGGCGGAGGCGCATACGCCGGCGTCTATGGTAACACCCACAGCAGTGGCAACATTTTAGTCACCAAGAACGCCAGCTTCAAAGGCGCGACTGTGATTGGAGGTCTGTTCGGAAAGAATAGTGCATCGGGACTTGTTTTCAACTCCTGCTCAAGCAGCACCAACATCGTGTTCGAGGGTACAAGTGGCGTAGGCGGCAGCGAGAGTGCAACATTGTGCATCGGAGGTATCTTGGGCGAGGCTATTGCAATCAAGTCGGTACAACACGGTCTTACTTGCAGCGGAAATATCACCTATAGTGGCACTCACAACAGCACCGCACCGGTGAAAATCGGAGGTATTGCAGGCGACAACAGTGTGCCTCTGCAAGGCACCGATTTCCCACTCTACCTTGAGGGAACAGCTACAAAGCCGGAAGGCGCGCCTACAGCTACGGGTGTTATCTATCACGACTGCAAGGTTTCGTACCTAGGCGATATCACCAGCATTGGAACATCTGCGGGCCCTATATATGTAGGAGGCTGGGCAGGATTCAGCACAACCTCGGTCGAGAACGGACAGATCTATACAAATATGAATACGGGTGAGAACAAGAATGTCGGAACAGTATTCGGCGTAGCCCGTGTAAACGAGATTGTTATGGCCAACAACTGCGCGGTAGGTGGAGCGAGCATATTGTACAACACCGAGGATGAAGAGTACACCCTCAAGCCTCTCAAAGAGACCAACTTCTTCGACTACATCTATAGCAGTGGCAAGGATACCGATTGGACAGGCACGACCAACTACGATGGTTGTACATTCCTCTCGTCAAAACCAACTATCGAATAACCTCTAAAAAGTTACGACTATGAAGAACTATCAAAAACCAGAATTTTATGTTTTCGACATCGTAGCCGAAAGAGGCTATGGCGATAGCGTCGGTCTGCCGGGCTTCGGAACGGAAAATGACGAACTTATTTACTAAGAAAATGCGGGGCGATGAGCCTCGCATTTTCTTGTGGTGGGGGCGATGTGGGTGTTACTAGGGATTTCGGGGGATTACTGGGGGCGGAGCTAAAGCTCCTTACTGGGGGTTCTAGGGAGAGGCTGGGGAGGGCTAGTAACGGGAGTTAAGGGGAGTTAAGGGTGATTAATGTTTTTTTTAATTTTGCTTGTAGCGCACCCTTAATAGCCCTTAATAACCTTTAATAACCCTTAATTCTGTTGCGCCTTGATGCCCTTCGGAGTTCCCGCAACCCTCAGCCTCCCGCGCATCCTATCAAGCACCACAGGTGCGAATCCTATCTAATCCTATCAAATCCTATAATCGTTGCGCCTCCACCACCGTCGGAGTTCCCGCCACCCTCTGCTCTCGCTCCGCTGCGTCGGTTAGAGGCGTTAAGCCTGCTTCGCAGTCTTTTCCTCCTCGCGGCTCGGCATAGTGCAAACAAAGTTTGCCCTCTGCTCTCGCTCCGCAGCGTCGGTTTTTTGTCGTTTCGATTGCAACAATTTGTTTTTTAACAAATATTTAATATCTTTGCAATATAGTTGAACCATTTACCCTTCCCTGTATTTTACGGGGGGGGTATAAGTTGTTGTATTACAGATAGTTACAAATACACATAAATAAACTTTTAACTAATAATCAAAACAAAATGAAAAGAATTGCAATAATCTTTACGATGATTGTGTCGTTGGTAGCAGTTTCGTGCGTCACGGACACTACACAGGAGATTGACCGCACTATTGGCGGTGCAAATCAGACCTACATCTCGCTCTCGCTCGAGCACTCTCGTACTCAACTCGGCGAGAAGGTGGGCGATTTGTACCCACTCTACTGGAGCGAGGGCGACCAGATTTCGATTAATGGTGTGGCATCGAACACACTGACTGCCGAGCAGTCTGGTTCGTCGAAGGCAACATTTGTCGTATCGGGTACCTTGCAGACACCTTACTGCATCGCCTATCCTGCAGCTGCCGAGGGCAAGATTCGCTTTGCCGAGAAGCAGTCGCACGCAGGTAACACCACATTTGGCAGTGGCGTGTCCACGATGTATGGCTACAGCAACGATGGCATTGGTGCACAGCTGACACATCTGACAGGTGTACTCAAATTGGGAATCGTAGGTAGCGATAAACTCGTGATGGCTCAGATCTCGACCATCGATCGTGCACCTATAGCAGGAGAGTTCGATTTGGACTTCGAGTCGGGCGAGGTAACTGCTACCGATGCTTCGAAGGATGTTATCGAATATTCGTTTGGCGAGGGCGTTCAGCTCTCTGCCGAGCCTACCTATATCCACGTGGCAGTCCCTGCCGGCGTTTATGAGGAGCTCTACATCACCCTTTACGACATCAACGGAGGTGTGATGTATGCGCGAGTTAAGGCTGACGACACAAAGCCTTTGACAGCTGGTAATGTGCGCACATTCAGCAACACCATCAACTATGCTTCGATAGCGCAGAGCCTCTTCGTAGTGAGCAACGCTGCAACATTGAAGTCGTTTGCCGAGCAGGCAGCGACACTCACCAAGGATGTTCTCTTTGTGGCGGATGTTGATATGTCGGCCGAGGAGTGGACTCCAATCGAGGGTTACGCAAATACCATCAATGGTAACGGATATGCCATCAAGGGCTTGAAGGCTCCATTGTTCGGCACCACCTCTGCCAAGATCAAGGGTTTGCACCTCACAGAGCTCGATGCCGAGTGGACAACCTACGCCAAGGCGGGTGCTTTTGCAGTACATCTTGCAGAGGGTGGCGTGCTTTCGCACTGCTCGACCGATGGTAAGATTCATATCAACAACACAACCTATGCCGAGGCGGTAGTGCGTCAGCAGTATGATTTCATATATGGCGGTTTGGTAGGTTTGACCACAGGTGCAACCATCGAGCATTGCGAGAACAATGCCGACATCACCATAACCTCGGTATGTTCGCAGTCGGTGGCCGGCACTAACTTCTATGGTTTCAGCTTTGGTGGCGTAGTGGGTGCAGCAGACCTCATAGAAGGAGGCAGCCCTACATCGATTACCCACGCAGTGAATCGTGGTGAGATTCTCATCAACAACAGCTCGCCTCTCTCGCGTGGTTACTACTGGATGGGAGGTGTATTCGGCCAGACAATTGCCAATAACAGCCTTTCGGCATTCAGCCACTGCTACAACTATGGTAGCTTATCGACAAAAAAGGATTGCTCACTTCCGGCACTACGCTTGGGTGGTGTATTTGGTGACCTTGCGACCAACGAGATCAGCACTTGCGACTTCATCGAGAACCACGGTGACATCTTCGTTCACGGAGAGGTCGCATCAAATGTAATCCAAGTGTATGGTATTGGCTATACAGCGTATGTTATAGATGGTGTGAACGACTGTCTTAACACAGGTGACATCAATGTACAGAGCAATGCCTTGGGCAATATGTATATCTGTGGAGGAATCTTGGGTATTACCGCAAGTAGCGAGACCAAGGGTGTATGCCACCGTATGAAGAACGAGGGTAACATCACCTTCGCACCTCACAACGCATCGTCGAAAATGACAGGTACGCTCACCGTTGCAGGTTTGACCAACAATCTCAACTGCGGCATCGAGGGTACGGCCGACAACCCTTCGGGCAATAGCGGTGCAATCCGTGTAACCTCCGTAACCCAAAATATAACATACATTGCAGGTGTAGCAAACACTCTTGGCGAAGGCTTCACCCTCAAAAATGTTGAGAATAGCGGCTCTATCACTGTTGACGGAGAGGTTACAGGCACTGAAGGCGACCTCTATGCGTGCGGTATCGGTACAACACTCAAGGCAAACTCGATACTCAACAATGTGAAAAACAGCGGAGCTATAGATGTGAGTGGTTCGGCAGACCGATATGTAATCACCGTAGGTATCGCTAACGAGGTGCGTTGCACAATGACCGATGTTTCGAATAGCGCAGACATCAATGTTTCGGCTACATCGGGCTCGAATGCCTTTGCTGTCGGTATTGGTCGTTTGGTCTACCTCAAAGCAACCAATGTCTACAACACCGGAGATATCACCTACTCTGGTACAGCAACTGCAGGAACAATTCGGGTAGCGGGACTCTATGCTACACTCGGCAACAACTCGCTTAGCACCGATGCCGCAAATCCATCGAGCAATAGCGGAACTGTCACATTCAATGGTAAAGCATTGGATAAAACCAAGGATATCAAGGTTGCGGGATTTGCTGCCGTATTGAACTACAGCAAGGGTGTATCGAAACTTTTGAACAAGGGTAATGTTGTATGTGTGGGTGTTGCAGAGAATGTTGCACCAATTCACCTCGGAGGTTTGGCGTGCGATATCAACCACCCTGCAAGCAACTGCGAAAATAGAGGTACAGTATCGTTCTCGGGCGTAGCAACAGGCACTATGTATGCCTCGGGTATCGGCGTGACTATGGGCGCAACAGGCACCTTGACCAATGTTACAAATAATGGTAAGATCACCTCGACTGGTACGCATAACGCACAAGTTCGTTTGTCGGGTATCATTGGTTACGAGTATGCAGGAGGAACATTGACCGGTGCACGCAACAATGGCGATATCGAGATGAATGGCGAGGTGAAGGCAAGTATCGGCATCGCAGGTATCTGGCCGGTAAACCAGAAGGCTGACGCAACATTCACCGACTGCCACAATAGCGGTGTCATTTCGGTAATAAGCACAGCCGAAAATGTGAGCTCGAACAACATTGCAGGTTTGGTGGGCTACACCGCCAAGAATATGACCTTCGATGGCTGCTCCAATAGCGGTAAGGTTGTCGATGGTGTAAACAAGGGTATCTATGTAGATCAGCCTGTGAAGCACGGCTACTTCGATATCGGAGGTTGTGTAGGTTATGTCTACAAGTCGAAGATCACCTTCCTCAATGGCTTCACCAATAGCGCAGACATCTATGTCAAAGCTACCAATAGCTACGCAGGAACATACCCTGTGGGTGGTGTATTGGCTGTCTACAACACCGCAAATGCAAGCTACGAGGGTTGGACCGGCACAATCAAGAATACGGGTAAAATCACCTTCGATGGCGACGCTTCGGCAAGCAAGACTCTCGCCGTGGGTGGTATCATCGGTATCTCGGGCGCAGCGAGCGAGGCCACACTCGTGAATACGGGCGACATCGCCATCACCGACACTGCTAAGATTCCTGCAACAAATGGTTTCGGAGGCATCATCGGCGTAACTACAGGTACCATCAAGGGCGCACAGGCGCACTTTACCCTCGAGAAGAGCAAGGATGTAGTCGCAAATGTCGGCTTCATCACAGGCTCGGCTCGTTCGGCAACTGTTACTGCATCGGAGTGTGGTATTGGTGGTAGAATACTCACCGGCTGGGACGACTCAGATGCCGAGCCGGAGCCAATCTACACCAAGCTCAACAGCGGCAATTACTACAATTATATATATGGTAGTGGCAACGCCACAGACTGGACAGGTACGGACAACTACGATGGATGCACCTATATCTCGTCGGCTCCGACACTTTAATAACCCCAAAAAACGCAACGATTATGAAGAATTATTTGAATCCGGAAATTGAGATTTTCGACATCGTAGCCGAGAGGGGCTATGGCGATAGCGTCGGATTGCCGGGCTTCGGCACAGAGAATGACGAATTGGTATATTAACAGATAAAGGCTCCTGCAATAGGAGCCTTTATCTGTTAATATGGTCTGTATTACCCACCCCAAAAGAGAGTGTATAATAGGGCTATTTTGAAGCTGCTCGAAGCGAGGGAAAGCGGAGCATACTGATTGCTATGTGAGCATTTACCGAGCGAGGCAGATGCCGAAAGAGCCCTATTAGACAGTCTCTTTTATAGCTTCAGCAATGCGTTCGCCATCAAGAGCCGCCGAGATGATACCACCTGCAAAGCCAGCTCCTTCGCCTGCAGGATATAGTCCCGACACCTCGGGGTGCTGAAGAGTAACCTTATCACGCGGAATACGCACAGGAGTAGAGGTGCGTGACTCGACACCCACCACAAGCGCCTCATTGGTCAAATATCCGTGCATACGCTTATCGAAAACCGATATCGCCTCACGCAGTCGCGACGACATAAAGTGCGGCATCCACTCATCCAAACGCGACGGGACAACACCGGGAACATAGGAACATTTTGGCAACGAGGTGGAGCGACGACCCGCCACAAAGTCGCCGACACGCTGAGCGGGAGCAGTCTGATGCTCAGGAGCTTGCGCTCTCGCAGCCTGTTCGAGCTGCTGCTGAAAGACCAAGCCCGCCAAAGCGCCATACTCCTCTTGAAGATGGGCATAATCCTCCTCGCGGATCTCGGTCACAAAGCCCGAGTTTGCATAAGGTGAATTGCGATGCGAAGGCGACATTCCGTTCACCACCGACTCGCTCTGATCGGTCAATGCCGGCACGATAAAACCGCCTGGGCACATACAGAACGAGTATACACCTCGACCTCCAACCTGCGCCACAAGCGAGTAGGATGCCGAAGGGAGATACTCCATCTCGGGCGAACGGTGATACTGGATATTGTTGATGAGTTGTTGCGGATGCTCGATACGAACGCCCATAGCGTAGGCCTTCGACTCGAGACGGACACCACTGCGGTGCAACATATAGTATATATCGCGCGCGGAGTGGCCCGTAGCCACCACCACATATTGCGCCAAGACCTTGTCGCCACCCACGACTACGCCCTCGACACGACCATTGCGGAGGAGCAGTTCGTCAACCCTCTTCTCGAAGTGCACCTCGCCACCAGCCGCTCGAATGGCATCGCGCATATTGGCGATAATTCGCGGCAAGCGATCCGAGCCGATATGGGGGTGCGCCTCGTACAAAATCTCGGGCAAAGCACCGTGAAAAACGAGTCGCTGAAGGGCTCGATTGTAGTCACCTCGCTTCTTGCTTCGGGTAAAGAGTTTTCCGTCAGAAAAGGTACCTGCACCACCCTCACCGAAGGCATAATTCGAGTCTGGATTGACACCCTGATTACGCTGAATTTTGGCGATATCCTTGCCGCGCTCGACCACCTCCTTACCTCGCTCAAAGATTATCGGCTTGAAGCCTAACTCTATGAGCCTCAATGCAGTATACAAGCCTGCAGGACCTGCGCCAATGATTACAACCTCGGGCTTGCCCACCACCGACGGATAGTCGAAGTGGAGCGGTGCAGGTTGCTCCTCCGTGTCGATGTAGGCCTCGAGCGAGAGGTTCACCTTGAGAGCTCCGCGTCGAGCATCGACCGAGCGTTTCACGATGCGTAAAAGGGCTATATCGCTCTCCTTGATGCGGAGCTCACGCGCCACCAACGGAGCGTAGAATTTCGCATCGGAAGCCTGCTTGGGCGAAAGAGTCAGGGTTACAATCTTTGGCATATAAAATGAGTCTTATAGAGTGCAAATTTAGCACTTTTCTGCGAAATTTTCTCAAAAATGAGATACGAAGGTTGCGAATTGCAAAAAATTGGTTACCTTTGCACTCGCACTGAGGCGGATATGGTGTAATTGGTAGCCACGCCAGACTTAGGATCTGGTGCCGAGAGGCGTGGGGGTTCGAGTCCCTTTATCCGCACAAGCGACTGTCTATTGGCAGTCGCTTTTTTGCGTCTAAATGGACTCGGTCAGTCGGTGGCGTTTCGGGTGACTTGTCTGCGCTGGGCCAGGCGCATAGGCGAATTGCTACGCAATTTTAAGTCTTGTGTGTATAGTCGAAATAGCAAATAAATTTCCTCTTCGCCTATCCACCCAACACTTGCAACTTTGTTGCTCGCCTCTGTCCCTTTCGTTGCTTGGTCACCTCTCAACTGCTGCGACCGTTCGAGCCCCAAAAGGAAACTTATTTTTTTGGGGAGAGAAGCTAATGGTCAAAGTTCGGCAGTCGCTTTTTTTTGTGCGGATAAAGGGACTCGGTCAGTTGGTGGCGGTGTGGCAGTGTTATCTGCGCTTGTCGAATGTGCAGAGTTGCTGTGCAACTTTGGAATATCGTTTGAGAAATATCTGCTCAAACGAGTTTGGCATCTATTCTCAACCAATCTTCCAAACCTTCGGTTTTTATGCACATTCTCTCTGCTTGCACTGCTCAAACCTGCGGCAACTGTTCGAGCCTAAGATGTGGGGACTCCGAAGGGCGTCACGGCACAAAGAGTTAGGGTCGTTAGAGGCGTTAGTGTCGTTAGCGGTGCGCTACAAAAGACGACATTTAATGGCAGCGCACTCCAAGGAGTGCTTAATGATAGGCGCATTGCCATTCAGCGACCAGCGGGAGCGAATGCCATTTTGCTGCGCTAAGCTCCCTTAATCACCCTTAACTACCCTCAATTTTGCATTAACCCTGCTTCGCAGGCTTTTCCTCCTC
>JAFVOR010000044.1 GCA_017505725.1 Alistipes sp. | reverse complement strand
TTTTTAATTTTTAATTTTGCGCAACCAAAAACCCAAAAAATCGGAAATGGTGCAAGAGTTCGATATTATTGTCATAGGCGCTGGTCACGCAGGTTGTGAGGCTGCTTCGGCAGCTGCTCGCAGAGGTTGTCGCACGTTGCTGGTAACAATGGATATGACCAAGTTTGCGGCAATGTCGTGCAACCCCGCTATCGGTGGCGTTGCAAAGGGACAGATTGTGCGCGAGATTGACGCACTCGGTGGCGAGACTGCCATAGTAACCGACATCTCGACCATACAGTTCCGTATGCTCAACCGTTCGAAGGGTGCCGCTATGTGGAGTCCACGAGCGCAGTGCGACAAGGCCGCTTTCTCGGCAAAGTGGCGACACCGCCTCGAGAACCGCGAAAACCTCTTTATTTGGCAAGATTCGGTGACCGACATACTCTTTGATACCGAGGGCGAGAAACCGCGTGCAAAGGGCATTAAAACGCAAATGGGAGTGGAGTTCGAGGCCAAGGCGATAGTGCTCACCGCCGGAACATTCCTCTCGGGTCTTATGCACTGCGGTCGCAACAACGCAAGCGGAGGTCGCGCAGGCGATGCAGCATCGTACGGAGTAACCGAATCACTTGTAAATCAAGGTATTGAGGTTGGTCGAATGAAGACAGGAACACCCGCACGCCTCGATGCACGCACCATAGACTTTACAATCCTTGAACCACAGCCCGGCGACGAGAACCCATCGAAGTTCTCCTTTTCGGACGAGACAGAGGCGGTGCGAGAGCAGATGCCTTGCTACCTAGTCTACACCTCGCAGGAGGTGCACGACACTCTCCGCACAGGTTTCGAGGATTCACCACTATTCAACGGAACAATAAAGGGTATTGGTCCACGCTACTGCCCGAGCATCGAGGATAAATTGCGCACCTTCGCCGACAAGAAGCAACATCAGCTCTTCCTCGAGCCCGAGGGTCGCAACACCAACGAATACTACCTCAATGGCTTCTCTTCATCACTACCCTACGAGGTGCAACTCTCTGCCCTTCACCAGATTAGGGGGCTGGAGAGCGTGCACGCCTACCGCACGGGCTATGCCATCGAGTACGACTACTTCCCACCAACGCAGCTGAAGCATTCGCTAGAGAGCAAACTCGTTGATAATCTGTACTTTGCGGGGCAAGTGAATGGTACTACGGGTTATGAAGAGGCCGCAGCACAAGGTCTGATGGCGGGCATCAACGCATCGTTGCGAGTTGAGAGCAAGGAGCCTATCGTGCTGAAGCGTGACGAAGCATACATCGGAGTACTCATCGACGACCTTGTGGTAAAGGGTGTCGACGAGCCATACCGAATGTTCACCTCGCGTGCCGAGTATCGAATTTTGCTCCGACAAGATAATGCCGATCGTCGACTCACTCCACTTGGTTACAAATTGGGATTAATTTCGGAGAGGAGATACGAAAAATTCAACGAAAAAATTTCGCGCGTAGAATCGCTTATTTCGTATTGCCGCACACAGAGCGTGAAAATATGCGAAATTCAAAACTACTTAATTTCGCTCGGTTTGGCACCAATTTCGCAGGGCAAGAAGATTTTCGACCTCGCAATTCGTAACGACCTCACCCTCGCGGGACTCGTCGAAGCGTTACCAAAGTTGGCAAAGTTTGTTCGCGAAAAGGGTATCACGGCTGCCGATATCGAAGAGGCAGAGATAGAAATTAAGTATAGTGGTTACATCGAGCGTGAGCGACAAGTTGCAGAAAAACTCCATCGTTTGGAAAATATCGCAATTCCCGAAGGCTTTGACTACAACACAATGCAATCTCTAACCATTGAAGCTCGCCAAAAATTGAGCCGCATTCGCCCGACCACAATTGGTCAGGCATCACGCATTCCAGGCGTTTCGCCAGCCGATGTAAATGTGCTTTTAGTAAAGTTTGGAAGGTAGAGGGTTTAGAGGTGTTAAGGTCGTTAGGGTCGTTAGAGGCGTTAAGGTCAACAAAAAAGGATTGTTCCACGAGGAACAATTTGCAAACAAATTGTTCAGTGTGTTACCTATCCCCCAAACCCCCTTTCTGTAAAGGGGGCTTAATTTTCCCAAAGCAAGAATGGGTAAAAAGAAAGGATTATTCGAATCGAATAATCCTTTTCTAATTCATCATTTATTACGTGCGCAAGGCAGAAATCACCTATTTATTCGACAACCACACACCAATTATGAATGTCGGGAACCCTGCCGTATTGGATATCTTGCAAGGACTTATACAGGTCTAAAAGCACAGGGCCAACTTCGTCGCCATAGTGGATTTTTTCTCCAGAATCGGGGTCGAAAACATTGCCGATAGGGGTGATTATTGCCCCCGTGCCACAGGCGCCACACTCTTCAAACGAGCCCAATTCTGCCACATCGACAGGTCTTTGTTCAACAACAAAACCCTTGTCCTCGGCAAGTTGCATAAGAGAATCGTTGGTTATCGAGGGCAAAATCGAAGGCGATTTAGGGGTAATATACCTATCACCCTTTATAGCTATAAAGTTTGCTGCTCCACACTCCTCGATATAACGATGCTCAACCGACTCGGTATAGAGCACTGCACTATACCCCATTTCGTGCGCCTCCTCATACGAAAGCATACTCGAGGCGTAGTTACCACCAACCTTTACATCGCCAGTACCGAGTGGCGCAGAACGGTCCTGATTTCGGTTAACAACGGCATCTATCGGCTTGATTCCATCTCTGAAGTATGGACCAACAGGTGTTGCAAAGACACAAAAACCCGCCTCCGACGATGGTCGCACAGTCAAACGAGGGCGAGTTCCGAACAAAACAGGACGGATATACAACGCTGCCTGCGACTCATAAGGGGGCAAAAACTCGAGATTTCGACGCACAACCTCCTTGCAAGCCTCGACAAACTCTTCAGCCGAAACCATCGGCAAGCAGAGCTTACGCGCTCCCGAAGCCATTCGTGCAGCGTGTGCGTAAGGGCGAAATATTCGCACCTTACCATCCACACCACGAAACGCCTTGATGCCCTCAAATGCCTGCAAACCATAGTTCAAGCAGGCAGAGCACATATGAACGGGGATATACTCCGAAGTGGTCCACTCTGGCTCCGACCACTCGCCATCCTTGAAGTATCGACGGAGATTTTCACCTCCTGTCTCATTGAAATCGAAACTAAGTTCGTCCCAATTCTTTTCCATCTTACTCAGTTACAATATGTTACACTCAAATTGTTCTTCGTGGAACATTTGCAATATTAACCCACCATTGCACCAGCGTTGGTCTTCTCGTTTGGCTGCAAGAGGCGCAAAGCACCTGTTGCATCCTCCGCCATAAGAATCATACCCTGCGAAGTGATGCCCTTGAAATCGCGCGGTGCGAGGTTTACAAGCACCAACACCTGCTGACCAACCAACTCCTCAGGCGAGAAGTGCTCGGCAATACCCGAAACGATGGTTCGCTTGTCGATACCGGTATCGATGGTGAGTTTGAGAAGCTTCTTGGTCTTTGGCAACTTCTCGGCCTCCAAGATGGTCGAAACACGGATGTCCATCTTCTGGAACTCATCGAAAGTGCACTGCGCCTTCTGCGGCTCGGCCTTGACCTCGGCTGCAGCATTCTGCTTAGCAATCTCCTCGAGTCGGTCGAGCTGCTTCTGAATGGTCTCATCCTCTATCTTCTCGAAGAGGAGCGAAGGCTCGCCAATCTGGTGACCAGCAGCCAACAAATCCATAGCACCGAGGCGCTCCCAACCAAACTTGTCGCACGCCAACATCGCGAGAATCTTGGCAGCCGAGAATGGCATAAATGGCTCGATTGCAATTGCTATATTTGCTGTAATTTGAAGTGCAATATTGAGAATGGTCTTCACTCGCTCGGCATCGGTCTTAATCAACTTCCAAGGCTCCGAATCGGCAAGATACTTGTTGCCAATGCGGGCGAAGTTCATAGCATCCTTCAACGCCTCGCGGAAGCGGTAGTTCTCGATGTTCGACTCGAGCGAAGCCTTGATCTCCGACAACTCGGCGATTGTATCGCGGTCATAATCAGTGAGTTCGCCACACACAGGCACAACACCCTCGTAATACTTCTTGGTCAACACCAACGCGCGGTTTACGAAGTTACCGAGCACAGCGACCAACTCATTGTTGTTGCGTGCCTGGTAATCCTTCCAGGTGAAGTCGTTATCCTTGGTCTCGGGCGCAGTTGCACAAAGAGCGTAACGCAAAACATCCTCCTTGCCAGGGAAATCTACGAGGTACTCGTGTAACCAAACAGCCCAATTCTTCGAGGTCGAAATCTTGCGACCCTCGAGATTGAGGAACTCGTTGCTCGGCACATTCTCAGGCAAGATGTAGTCGCCGTGAGCCTTCAACATCGAAGGGAAAACAATGCAGTGGAATACGATATTATCCTTGCCGATGAAGTGAACGAGCTTGGTGTCCTCGCTCTTCCAATACTTCTCCCAATCAGGCGTAAGGTCCTTAGTAGCAGAGATATAGCCGATTGGAGCATCGAACCACACATACAAAACCTTTCCCTCGGCACCCTCGACCGGAACAGGAATACCCCACTCCAGGTCGCGGCTTACGGCGCGTGGCAACAATCCGCCATCGAGCCAGCTCTTGCACTGTCCGTAGACATTACTCTTCCACTCCTTGTGGCCCTCGAGAATCCACTCGCGGAGCATTGGCTCGTACTGATCGAGTGGCAAGTACCAATGCTTGGTAGCACGCTTAACAGGGACCGATCCCGAGAGTGTCGAGTGTGGGTTTACCAACTCGTCAGGCGAGAGGGTAGAGCCACACACCTCGCACTGGTCACCATAGGCACCCTCGGCACCGCACTTAGGGCAAGTACCTGTGATATAGCGGTCTGCAAGGAACGACTTAGCCTCCTCGTCGTAGAACTGCTCGGTAGTCTGCTCGACGAACTTACCCTCATCATAGAGCTTGCGGAAGAAGTCCGAAGCGGTCTTTGCGTGGGTCGCAGAGGTTGTACGCGAATAGATGTCGAACGAGATGCCCAACTTCTCGAACGAATCCTTGATGATGGCGTGGTAGCGGTCTACCACCTGCTGAGGGGTGATACCCTCCTTCTTTGCCTTGATTGTGATAGGCACACCGTGCTCGTCGCTACCGCACACCGAAATCACATCACGACCGCGCAAACGGAGGTAGCGGGTGTAGATGTCGGATGGGATATAGACACCTGCAAGGTGTCCGATATGTACGGGACCATTGGCGTATGGCAACGCCGAAGTGATCAAATATCTTTTGAATTCCTTTGACATAAAACTTTGTTTTATCGATTACTTTTCTAACTAACCGACAAAGATATAAAAAAAAGTTGAGAGTTGAAAAATAAATTTTTCTTCACTGCTCCGCCTCGGCATAGTTCAAGCAAGCTTAACTCTGCCCTCGGCTTAATCGCAGCGGTGAGAGTTGAGATTTGAGATTTTTTAATTTTTCTTATGGCTTTTGGCTATTTACCATTCGCCATTGGCTATTTTTCACAAAAAAGCGAGGGCGTAACCCTGTTTTAGAAATGTTTATTTTATCGCTTATGATGTTTTATTTGGCTTGCAACACCTCTATTTTTATCGAATTTCGATAAAACTTCTCGAAGTGTTAAATTTCTCATTCGTATTATATATAGGGGGCATTTTGTTATGCTCCGATTTTACGACCTAAAACCGAAACTTAAAACGACAAAATATATGAGTAAAATTAGAGAAGTTCTCGATTGTGCAATTCGCGATGCCGAGGGCAATCGCAAGGGTGGATATGTAGGAAAAAGAGGGAAGGTCTACCCCAACTATATGCACAACGAGGAGTGGGCCGAGTATAAGAAGATGATTCCCGATAAAGTCAAGGAGAAACTAAAAAAGGAGACCGAGGGCGTTCCGCCTAAAATGGCCTGTTTTGGATCGTCGTGCCGTATAGCGTACGACAAACTAAAAGGTGTAGAGGGTGTTGAGTTTGAAAAGATTTTAAGTACGATTGTTTCGAGAGGAAAGGCCAATTTGGACGCCTATGTTAAACGCGGAAATCTCGATATTTTTGTCGAGGCGAAGTGTGGAGAGATATACATCGAGGAGTCGCCCTATCTTTCGACATATAAAGAGATTCAAAAGAGGTACAAAAAATTCTCGTATAGTGCCGATATTTCGAGTTTTATGCTTGGCGACAAGCCTATTATCCATTTCGACATAAAACAGCTTATTTGCCACTTTTTAGGTATTACAGCAGGCCTGCTTAAAGGTACGATTACCGCCGAGAAAGTTCGTTTTGTATACCTAATTTACAACCCTAACGATGTCAAGGAGTTTATTGCTGACGACAAATATCGCGACGAGATACTCGAGCAGTACCAGGCAACTCTTGATGAGATTGACCTCTTCGATATGAAGGAGCTTTTCAAAACTATGTATGAGATCCAAAAGGAAAATCTCAAGATCAAACGAAACATTAAAGAGGATTTTATCGTAGAGAGTTGCTTCGAGTTCAAATTGGTGGATCAAAATCATCTAAACGGACTCTTCGATTAGAAACTAAAAACAACAAAACATATGACTAATTCTATTCCCAAGCAGGGCTGTGAAAGGGCTCTGCACCCCTTTGTACACCTTCACACTCACACCGAGTACTCCCTCTCCGACGGCATAGCAAAGATTCCGCAGCTGGTGGATAAGGCTATGGCGGACGGTATGCCGGGCATAGCGATAACCGACCACGCCAATATGTTTGGTGTGGCGGAGTTTGTCCACTACGTAGAGAACAAAAATCGTGAACTCGGCACCAATTTCAAGCCGATAATCGGCTGTGAGGTCTATGTTGCTCGCCGAGGAGTGGCACAAAAAAGCGAAAAAGAGGACTTTGCAGGCTACCACCTCATACTCCTCGCCAAAAACCAAACAGGCTACAAAAACCTTGTTAAAATCGTTTCGAGGTCGTGGTTGGAGGGGTATTATGGCCGTCCTCGCACCGACCACGCCGAATTGGAGCGATTTCACGAAGGTCTTATCTGCAGTTCGGCCTGCATTGGCGGAGAGGTGGCACAGCATATCCTCAACAACGATTTGGAGGCCGCAGAGCGTGCTGCAAAGTGGTATAAGGGTCTTTTCGGCGAGGACTACTACTTTGAGTTGCAGTACCACAAACCAACCGTCGAACGGGCAAATCATAACACCTGCAAATTGGAGCAAAGAGTTAATAATCAACTTATTGTCCTTTCGAAAAAACTCGGTATAAAGTTGATTTGCTCCAACGACATTCACTTTGTGGATGAGGAAGATGCCGAGGTGCAAGACACTCTACTCTGCATAAATTGGGGCAAAAAGGCAGACGACCCCAACCGCCTAATCTTTTCAAAGCAGGAGTGGCTCAAAACCACCGCCGAGATGAACGACCTCTTCGGCCATATCCCCGAAGCGTTGGAGAACACGGTGGAGATTTGCAACAAGGTGGAGCACTACTCTATCAAGCAAGAGCCTCTATTTCCGCAATCCTCTCTGCCCGAAGGTGTTGATGAGGAGGAACACCTTGCCCACCTCGCCTTTAATGGGGCTCACAAACGCTTCGGAAAGCCATTGCCGACAGAGGTAAAAGAGGGGTTGAAAGCGGAGTTGCGAACACTAAATAACCACCACTACGCACCGCTTGTGCTTATGTGGTATGAGATAGTTTCTGCGGCCCGAAAGATGGGGGCTAAAATGGGAAAGGATAGGGGTTTTTCGAGAAATTCGCTACTACTCTACTGTTTGGGTATATCGCAGGAAAAACCAGCCGAATTTGGAGCGGTGTTTTGTGATTATATCAACCACAAGCAAGGCCTTCCCGCTTTGGAGTTGGAGTTTGACAAAGAAGGACGAGATAGGGTGCTGAATTGGATAGTAGAGCGATATGGCGAGCAGAGCGTTGCAAATATAGCATCTCGCAATGTTTTTACTGCGAAAACGGCATCGACAGGGGGTGTGCAAGAAGAAAAACTCGTTGGCGTACTACGCAAAATGGATATTCACTCTTGCGGTGTGGCAATTTGCAATAGAGATATCTCGGTGGTTGTTCCTTTGGCGTGGGTGGAGACGGAGAAGAATGAAAATGCAGTGATAGTTACGCAGTACAGCGGCGATGCTTTGCGGCGCATAGGCATTCCTGTGCTCTATTTTCTTACATCGAACAAGCTCAACGAGGTGATCAAAAAGGAGACGCTGTAGGATGAAAAAACGCCATATCAAACTTTGTCATTTGGGTTTGTTTTTGTACTTTTGCCACGACATAAAGATGTAAGATATGAAAAACAAGGTGTCTAAATTACTCTATATCCCCACCTTCGGCGAGGAGGTGGCAAACTCGGTGTCACACGGAGTGATGACCATTCTGATGTTGCTGGCACTACCCTTCTCGGCGGTTTGGGCCTACACACACAACCCAGCAAACCCTGCTCTTGCCTCTTTGGGTGTCTCTATTTTTGTCATCAGCATCTTTCTGATGTTCCTCTGCTCGACACTCTACCACTCGATGGTGCCCGAGTCGAAGCACAAGGCGGTATTCCACATCCTCGACCACATAATGATCTACTTCGCCATTGCAGGCTCGTATACCCCCGTCGCACTCTGCGTAATTGGCGGTTGGCAAGGAGTGTTAATCGTTGTCATTCAGTGGGTTATGGTTTTGTTTGGTATCTTCTACAAGTCGTTGGCAAAGCGTTCGATTCCGTCAATCAGCCTTACTATTTACCTCATAATGGGTTGGATGATTGTAATCTTCTTCCCGCTTTTTTGGAACAACGCCTCTACCCCACTTCTTGCGCTGATTGGCGCAGGTGGCATCTGCTACACCATTGGCGCAATATTCTACGCAAAGAAGGGGTTTCGCTATCACCACCTCGTGTGGCATCTGCTGATCAATATCGCTGTTCTCTGCCACTTTGTGGGAATTGTCTTTTATCTAAACTAAAAAAGGAGGCCGAACAGCCTCCTCCGAGGGTTCCCATCCCTCTCTCCTAAACCAAACTCCTTTAAGGCGAATTTTTTACTCCTTTACTACGGTGATGTCGTCAAGCGCAAAGTAGGCCGGGTGCATAAAGTTATCGGCACCGCCCTCGCCATTCCACTGCACATCAAACTTCACCTTCTTAACCTTGCCAAGAGCCGATAAGTTCCACTTCGACCAACCCGAGAAGGTTGATTTTCCCTCCTTGTAGAGGTAGAAATCAAGTGACGAACCCTCAACCTCGTTGCCATCAGCATCGATGGTATAGCCCGTTGCACGCACCCAGATCGACTCGTTGGCAGATAAGGCCGGAGCCTGATCATTAACGCCACCTATGGCCGAAGAGTATGAGTAACAGGTATTTGCCACCCAAGCACTCTCGATATATGCCTCATCAGTCCTGAACTCGAGAACGGGGCAGTCGCCATAGCCCTTTGCCGACCACGAAGAGTGGTAGCCGTTGCTGACGATGCAGTTCGTGCCCGAATGCGCCCCTTCGGCATAGACGGTCAACTGCTCCATAAATGTTTTTGCCGAGGTATAATCGGTTGAGTAGAAATTAGATACAGCCATACCACCCATATAGTAGTATGAGCCATATTTGCCACCATTCACGCTGTGTGAGAGGTCTGTTGCCTCGTCGTACCACGAATAGCCCTCCTGCTTGTAGAGCAGATCTCCGTTGTACTGAGCATTGTCGATAAGCGAGTTCCAATAGTCGCCCTCGAAGGTCAGCGTTACGCGGTTTTTGCCATCGCCTTCGTTGCCATTGTTGTCGGGCGTACACGATACTGCCAATGCGGCAAAGGCCAGGAAAAAGAAAATCTTCTTCATAATCATCTCTTTTTTAGTTGTTTATAAAAATAATAATTGGGTAGATCCGTAGCATACCGATCTTCGGCTCTGATGCGTACGATACACCCAAACAACAGAGGGCAAAATGCCCAATGAAGAAGAATCAACGAGGACTACCCTACCTCAAACTTTAAGGCTTACTCTGCCCTAAAAATCTTTGAAAATGATGGATAAGTTCTGCGATTTTGCCCGTCCGCCGCAGGCTGAAAATCATATAAACGCAGAGGCAGGTCTTCTGACTTATCCATTGCCGATGCCTTCCCAACTCTTTTTTTGAGGTGTTGCCTCAGAGTCAGTGGCAAAGATTTTCGGCAGTAATAACCACACCAAACGATGTGGCGGAAACACAGCAGCGAGGACTGTCCGGGATTTTCACCCGATTCCCTTTTCATCGCAACGCCAAAGTGTGGTCGTTGCGAACCTTTGCTACTGCAAATATAGAGACTTTTTTCTAAACAAAAAAGAGATGGGAGAGTTTTTTTCAACCTCCCCCATCAAACTACTTCAACACCTCGCGCACCCGTTTTGCGTGTTGTACAAAGAACTTGTCGATCTTGGCGTTAAACTTTTCGATGTCGCAAGGCATCTTGCGAGGCATCTTGTATTGAGCACCATACTTTAGTAAAGCCTTGATAATCGGCTCGTTGACCTCGTAGTGCAAGTCGTCGAGCCTCTTGTATGCCTTTGCTCGGAACTCCTCCGAGAGCTCTAAAGCGGTACGACCTCCCACACACTCGGGAATGGCGCTCTTAGCCTTGACATAGACAGGCACAGGCACACCCACAACGGGATGTCCGACCATAGCCAACATTCGTGGATTTGCTCCGTCGCACACCATCACCGCCGAAGCCACCGACATATGGCGAGGAATGGTCAAATCGTTGCAGACGAATACCCCCTCGGCATCGAGAGCATCGACACCATCACGAAGCACATAGTTGCGCGAATAGTGGTAGAAATCGTAGGGTGTATGGCACTTTTTCGGCTCCATATGGCGCATCGCAATATCGTAGCGAGGTACACTTGGGCCGGGGTTTTCCATATTGCCCGCGAAGGAGAAATTGGAGCGAATATCGAAGCCCTGCTTGCGCTCGGCAACATCATAGCGCTTGTAATCCTCGCTCCACACCTCGAAGAATGCCACAGCACCCATTGCGTCGCCAACCGCAAAGTTTGTGACATAGGGACGAACACCATTGGTCGACTTGAGCCACATCTCGAACTCATCCACCGTAGCGCACTCACGCAGCGCCTTCGCCATATTGAATATCGCACCCGGACCCTGTGCCACACTCTTCGACTTGACAAGGTTCTCCGATACGGTGTTCATCACCGCAAAACCCTTCTCGTTGATGCCGCAATAGGTATACTTGCGATCGGGCGAGACAAGTGCGGTGTAGGCATACTTGCCACCCTCGATATATTCCACGTGGCAATCCCAACTCGGCGAGTCACGATGTTTCCACAACATAGGCACACGCTCGCTCGAGCGCGATGCCAAGACAATTGCCGAGGTGCAAGCCACGCTCTCACCATAGCCCAAAATCATCGCAAGGAGTATCAGAACGGATAATATCTTTTTCATCTACCTATTTAAATATTGGTTAAATCTCTACAAATTTACATCTTTTTTCCTATATTTGTAACCTGAAAATTGTTTTTTAACTGAAAAACTGAGTCGTTATGAAATTTTTTAAAGTTTTTCTTGCTGCATTACTTGCAGTATTGGTAAGTGGCATCATCTCGTCACTTATGTGGGTTTTTATCTTTGTGGGTTTGGCTGGCTCGATGGAGCAGACCTCAAAGGCGGTTATCACTCCGCAGACTATCGTCAAGATCGACTTCGCTGAGAATATCACCGAGGCTCCGACCAAAAATCCGATGGCAGGCTTCGACTACGCCACTATGACAATGGCCAAGAGCACACACCTGCTGAAGGTGTTGCAGAGCATCGAGAAGGCGAAAAGCGATGAGCGCGTGAAGGGCCTCTATCTCAACTTTACGGGTGTGGGTGGTGTCACCACAGGCGCTTTGGAGGAGATTCGCTCGGCGCTTGTCGACTTCAAGCAGAGCGGTAAGTTTGTGGTTGCCTACAACGAGGGCTACTCGCAGGGTACAATGTACCTCGCTTCGGTTGCCGACAAGATATATCTCCACCCTGAAGGCGTCTTCTCGTGGGCAGGTATGGCGCAGACCTCGATATTCTTCAAGGGTGCTCTCGACAAACTCGGCCTGAATGCCGAGGCTATCCGCCCAACCGTTTGCAAGTACAAGAGCGCAGTTGAGCCTTACATCCGCAAGGAGATGTCAAAGGAGAACAAGGCACAGATGCAGACTATGGTCGACGATATATGGGGCGTATTGGTGAGCGCAATTGCTGAGAGTCGCTCGCTCGATGCGAAGAAGTTGATGCAGTTGGCCGACAAGTTGGAGGTTACTCAACCCGAGGATGCCTTGAAGCACGGTTTGGTCGATGCCCTCATCTACGAGGATGAGATGGATGCCAAATTTGCTGAGTATGGCGTTGAGAAGGGCGCAGATGGCGAGTACAACATCGTCTCGCTCGGCGAATATATGGCTTTGGCCCCTGCCACACTCAACATCACCGCTCCTGCCGTAGGTATCGTCTATGCCGAGGGTCAGATATTTGATGGCGCAGGTGAGGACGACAATATCTATAGTGCAAATATGGTCGAGACCATCCGCAAGGCTCGCAAGGATAAGAACATCAAGTCCGTAGTGCTTCGTGTCAACTCACCGGGCGGTAGTGCCTTGGCAAGTGATGTTATCTGGCGTGAGGTGGAGTTGCTCCGCAAGGAGAAGCCTGTGATCGTGTCGATGGGCTCGTATGCTGCAAGTGGTGGCTACTACATCTCTTCGTGTGCCGATGCTATCGTTGCCGACAAGATGACCTTGACAGGCTCGATTGGTGTCTTTGGTATGTTGCTCGAGGGCGAGAATATGCTCAAAAAGAATCTCGGCATCACCACCGATGTTGTCAAGACCGGTCGTTCGGCAGACTTTGGCTCGAACATTATGGGCGTGGGAGTGCGCAAGATTACCGACTTGGAGCGCAATACTCTGCTCCGCTCGGTGGATAAGGTCTACGAGACCTTCACCTCGAAGGTGTCGAATGGTCGTAACTTGCCTATGGAGAAGGTACTCGATATCGCACAGGGTAGAGTATGGTCGGGCGCACGTGCCGTGGAGCTCGGCTTGGCAGATGCAAATGGTGGCTTGCGTGAGGCTATCGCAGTGGCAGTTGATAAGGCGGGTATTGCCGAGAACTACCAGGTCAAAGAGGTGCTTGAGGAACTCTCTCCAATGGCGCAGATGATGCAGTCTCTCAATATGCAGGTCAAGGCTTACTTCCTCGATGCCGAGACTATGGAGGCGGTAGAGTACTACAACTCGCTAAAGCGCGAGGTTGTCCGCGAGGGCGTGCAGGCGTACTGCCCGTATGCTGTAGGCATAAATTAAGAATTAAGAGTTGAGAATTAAAGTTATCGCCTCGCAGTTGGTTCTGCGAGGCGATAGTTGTTAATGATAAGGATTATCTCATCATTTCTTTGATTTGCTCTTTATTTTGCGAAAGGAACTTGTATAATTCAAGATTAGACATCGCTCTCAAACTCTCTACCTTATATTTCACAAACTCCAATATGTCGTTTGTATCTAATGTGATAAAACCGACACCACTAAATGGAAGTTCTTGGTTTAATGTTCTGTTTGCATCTATCCTGAAAATATCGCAAAGTTGATTAGCAGTCTCTTCAATGGATTTACTACCTATTCCATTGATGTGTTTTCCAATCTCTTTTAAAGCATCTACGATTTCTGGCTTAGTTTGGTTTTGCCTTAATGTATCCATTCTTTGACTCACAGCTATTTCCCATTCGTCCCAGACTTGTGGGGATACTTGTTTTAACTGTGAAGTCTTTATGAGAGCAATTCTTTCTAATTGATATGCATTATACCTCGAGATAAGCTCTTGCCATTGCTCAGAGGTCAGTTTCTTAATATTCATAATTCAATTTTATAATTTACCTGAAGCTTCTATACTCTAGGCGACGAATAGCCCTTACGTACCTTTCGCCGCTAGCGAATGCCATACCAGACTCAGTTCCATCTTCCAAATTCACGCTCTCGGCGTAGCCAGTATCATAAATGGTAGATGCCCAATAACTAGCATTTTTTAAAATTTCATAGCCTTTGGCAGATAGAACTTTATTAAGAGTCGTTTTTTCATAATATATAAAACTTTGTAATAGATACACACTTGGTAAAGACCAACCTCGTTTAGTACACCAATCTTCGGCATCATACCAACTTCCATGTGTCTCATCAGTTGACATTATGTAAACATAATATTTTTCGGTATTCCAACCATCTGGGTCGTAAATACGAAAGACTATACCATCATAAATTATATCACCGATTTTAGGTTCGTAGTATTGGCAAATATAAACTGTTTTAGTTTCTCCGGCACAAGTAAATTTTATATTAGCTGTTCTCCAAAGGTCATTTATAGGCGTACACTCATCTATTGTGAACTCAATAGTGATCTTTGATGCTATGTCGATATTTTTAACCCTTATCCAATCAACACTGATATTACACTCATAATCAGCGACCGATTTAAGCTCTACTGTAAAAACGCCTCCTTTGTGCTTAAAATTAGTCCAACTATCTGATGGTGACAATATAACTATATTTGGAGATGTTTGCTCAATAGTAATAGTTTTCACTACACCGTTACTTCCTTTAATGAAGATTGTTGCCGTTCTACTAGCAAAGTCTTTTTGCTCGGCAACGGAAAATCTAAGTTTATCTCCATCATTTGTAGTTATACGACTCTCTTGTGTAATCCAATTATACTCGTTAATGGTAACATCGTAATCAACATTATGCTGAATTTCAACAGTAAATGAGCCTCCCGACGAACTAAACATTTCAGAAGTTGTAGAAAGATGCAATATGCTTGGTTCTTGTCTAACTTTAACCACCGCTGATTTCCCATAAGTATTGTTATAAATCTTTACATCCGCAGTTCTTTCATACTCTTCTACATTAGCAGTTGCTGTAAGCTTTACGCCACCTCCTGAGATTTCCCATGACAACCAACTAGCATTTTCAGATACGCTATAATCAAAGTTTGCTAATACTGAGATGGTTGTTGTTCCACCTCCAACTCCAAAGTCTAATTCTGAGTCTTTCACCCAAAACTTTGGCGCAAACTCCTTTTGGGTAATCTTTACTATTTTAGTAACATTGTAATCCGTAAGATATATTTTCACCTCATCAGAGCGTTCATGTGTAACAGATGATGCTTTAGCTGTGATTTTTACGCTATTACTACTTTTTACACAAGAAATCCAGCTTTGTGATTTTGAAACAGAGAACTTGGCATTTGCGGTAACAGATATGGTCTTACTTCCTCCATTTACATCGAAATTCAACTCTGTCTTATCAATCTCAAGTTGAGGTTCGAAAGCCGATTGTTTGATATTAATAGACTTATAAATTTGTTCCTTTCGATGATAGTATAATATCCTTATTTCTGATTCTCGGGCTTTAGTATCTAAATTCGCCTGTGCAGTAATCTTAATTCCAGTATCGGTTTTTGTGTGCGAAATCCAATTCTCCTTACAAAGAATTTCATAGTTGCATTCTGCGGTAATATCAACATCAATTGAACCTCCTTCTGCTGTAAATTCCAATGTGTCTCCTAAGTTAGGTAATTCATAGTCCAAAAATGGCTCTTTCTCACATGAAGTAGACAATATTGCAACTCCCAATACTATTAATAAAAACAACTTTTTCATAATTGTAATATTTTTAAGTACATGACAAAAATTTGAACACATCGAATTTCGGCTTGTAGAGCGGTCTTAGAAGAACGTTTGCGATTTCTTCCAGACCATACTTGATTAGTGATTTGGCTCTCTTGCCGTGTTTCAATATTCTGATAGCTTT
>JAFVOR010000043.1 GCA_017505725.1 Alistipes sp. | reverse complement strand
TTTGCAGGAGCCGACATAACTACATACTTTGCACCAGCCTTGATGTGAGCCTCAGCCTTCTCAGCAGTGAGGAACAAACCAGTAGACTCAACTACATACTCAGCCTCAACCTCGTTCCACTTCAACTCCTCAGGGTTGCGCTCTGCAGTTACGCGGATAGCCTTACCGTTGATGATGAGGAGGCTCTTCTCTGTGTCATAGTCGATAGTGCCCTCGAACTTGCCGTGCATAGTGTCATACTTGAGCATATAAGCCAAGTACTCTACTGGGCAAAGGTCGTTGATACCTACTACATCATACTTCTCAGTCTGTGTGCAAGCTGCACGGAATACCATACGGCCGATACGTCCGAAACCGTTGATACCAATCTTAATTTGTGCCATAGTTTTAATAATAAAATTTATGTGTTATAGAAACTCTGTATTGCCTTTTAACCTTCGGGCAGTCAGGCCCGAGACCTTTGTTAATTTATTAACGGTGCAAAGATACAAATAAATTGACAATTTTCAATTGAATTGATATTTTTTTTCGTTTTTCGCATCGTTTGTGACCAATTAGAGAACTGCACCCCACTCTTTGAGCTGTGCAATGAGCTCGCTTGTGCTAATATCCTGCACCGCAACGCCCTTGGTCACAGCCTGTGCCGCAGCAGCTCCTGCCGCCTGGCCCACGCCCATACAGCTCGCCATCACACGCAACGAGGCGTGTGCCTGACGGTCGGTCGAGATACAACGACCGGCAACGAGCAGGTTAGGATAGTTCGGAGCAACAAGTGCGCGATATGGCACATAGGCAGGCTTGGTCAGATCGACACGATGCTGATGTGTGCCCTTGCTGGCGTGGAGGTCGATAGGATGGATGCCGCGCGAGATGCTATCCTCGTAGTGCACCGCATTGACATACTCCTCGCCCATAACTGTGTGGAGACCGACAATACGGCGTGACTCGCGGATGCCCGCCTGCGGAGCAGTCGATGCGACATAGCAGTTCTCGAACTCCTTGAAATTCTCCTTCAACACCTTGGTAAAGAGGAATATATCCTCGCGAAGCTGACACTCGACCTCGCTGAAGTTGCGATTGTTGGTCGAGTCGGCAGCACGACGAGTCATATTGACCGCGACGCTACCCTCGTGCATCACATTGTTGAACCACGGACCACCAAAGTCAGGCAGATCGACTCCTGCGGCCTTCATCGCAAGGAGCTTCTCACGCACCGGTTTGCACTGGCTCGGGCCATTGATGCCGTTGTGATACATACAGCGGTTGAGCAGTTCGCTCTTGGTATCTACGCCCGAGAGGATAAAACAGAACGACGACGGTTGCACCTCGCCATCGGGATTTGGTTGCATAGGCACCTCCGCCATATGAGCCAGGTCGCCATCGCCCGTACAGTCGATAAAGACCTTCGACACAAGGGTCTCGAGGCCGTTCTTATTCTCGATAATGACCGAGTCGATGGTGTTGCCCTCCATCTCGCAGCCCACCATAGAGGAGTGCATATAGATGTCGACACCCGCCTCGAGAATCATACGCTGACAGCAGAGTTTGTAGAGTTCGATATCGAAGTCGATATTCGCCTTCGGCCACTCGATGAAGGCTCCGCCCATAGACTCCAGGCGCTTGACAAACTCCCACGGAATACCTCCGATGACGAGTTCGTTCTTCAGGGCAAAGACACTGATAGGAGCGACATAGCCTATGGTCGCCATACCGCCAAAGAAGCCATAGCGCTCAACGATAGCGACCTTGGCTCCCTTGCGCGCAGCAGCAATAGCTGAGATGAAACCCGCAGGGCCTCCACCCACGACAACGACATCATACTTGCCCACTACGGGGGCAATCTTGCGAACTTTGCGGCTCTCCTCGTCACTCAAGCACGAAGCAAGACTCGGTGCTACAGCCATAGTAGCCAACGCTGCGGTAGCTCTTTTGAGAAAGAGTCTTCTAGAAATCTTTGTCATATCTACTCTATACTTTTCTTGTTAACAACCGACACAACACCAATGCTCAGCTCGTAGAGAAGCAACATCGGAAGGCTCACCAACGAAAGGGTGAATACATCTGCAGTAGGGGTTATAATAGCGGCAATGATAAGAATCAAAACGACAGCGTGGCGACGGTATTTGCGCATAAACTCGGCATTGAGAACTCGCAGTTTCGCCAACATCCAGCACAAGATAGGCATCTCGAATATCAAGCCGAGCATAAAGACCATACCCATAAATGCCGACATATAGGAGTCGAGTGTGATCATATTCGCCACATCGGCACTCACCTGATAGGTGCTCAGAAAGCGGAATGTGAACGGAAAGACGAGGAAATAGCCCAACAGCACACCACCCATAAACATCACATATCCACATACAACCAGCAGCGAGACATACTTCCGCTCGTGGTCGTAGAGCGCCGGCATTATAAAGGCGAGCAGGGCGTAGAGGATGTATGGCACAGCACAAAGCAGACCTGCAGAGAGTGCGGTCTTCATATGGGTCAGAAACTGTTGCGCGAGAGCGGTATTGATGAGCGAGAGCGAAAATTCCACCGATTCCGATCCAGCCATCGCACCTATGCGATCAAGCAACCGGTAGGTGACAAAATCGGACTTCGTGGGTGCAAGCACCACCTCAAAGAGCCAATCCTTGAAGCAGAAGGCGGCTATACCAAAGAGCATAGTCACGCCTATGATTCGCATCAGCGTACCGCGCAACTCGTCGAGATGATCCCAAAAGGTGAGATTATCATCTGCGTTGCTTGCCATAGTGCGGTATTACTCCTTATCGGTTGGATCGTCGCTCTTCTCCACCTCGTCGGTAACCTCCTTGATGCCCTCTTTGAACGAGCGGACACCCTTGCCTAAGCCCTTCATAAGTTCCGGAATCTTCTTGCCTCCGAAGAGCAAAAGCACGATAAGCGCAATGAGGAGAATCTCCTGCCAACCAAATGTGCCAAACAAAAGTAGTTTCATATCTATCTTAGTTTATCGGTTTCTAATCTGCAAATATAACAAAAAATAACAAAAAGTACAAAATACTACTCTTTCTTTACAGGTACAAACCACTTCATCAGCCACGCAATGAGGATGGTGAGAGCGGCTAAAGCCAAGCATCCGAGCAACAGCCACACACCCATACCATTGGCAAAGAGAACAGGCACAAAGGTGATGAGCAGAATCTCAAGCGGAGCGATAGGGAGATAGGCCAAAGCATAATCCTCCATCGCCTTGCTCGACAATTTAGGATCGACAATGCGCAACAGAGCAATACCCATAGCCATAGTACCTGTCCACCAGCCCCACGCAAAGATGGTGCGCTCGAACCAATAGTTCTTCGAGAGGCGACGACCAAAGTAGAATGTGATCAGGAAGGTGACTATTGTACCGAGGACAATCAACACGATGAGCGGAACAGCATACTTGACAATGACGCTCAACTTGATGGATGCCACACCAAACGCCACCAACAGGTCGGTACTCATACTGCCGATGCGGATTGTGGTCTGCGGGCAGACATATCGGGATATCTTGGTCCAATCGAAGACTCGCTTCAGGAGCAGACTCGCTACGAAGGCGCAGCTGAAGACAGGTAGCTCCAACATAGGGTAGTAGCTCTTGACACAACGACTGCAGAGGTAACCGACAAGCGCAGCAACACAAATGAGCGCAAAGTGGAAGGTGAGCGAGTCGATGGATATCGAAGAGGTGGTAGCCGAGCCTATGGAGGTGCGTTTCTCGTTTGGCACCAGACCACTACGTAACTCTTCGGGCAGCTCCTCGAAATCGGAGATAAAGGCAGTCTGCTTGTGTCGCGTTGCCCACTTGATGCAGATGAGACCTCCGACAATAGCCCAAATCACGCCTATGGTAGCGGTCATCATACCCAAACTGCGGGCATCCTCCCAATTGAGTCCTTCGAAGGCCGCACCAATCGCCGCCGCTGTACCGTGTCCGCCATAGAAGCCCGTAGGCAACATTATACCGAAAGCGTCGTGAAGGTCGGGCCAAATGGCATTTATGATAAAGAGTCCTATCAAGCCTACAACACCCCACTGCAACAACATTCCCACCTGTGCATATGCCCACATAGGGCCCGCCGTGCGCACAACCTCCTTTAGAGGTGTACTTGCCGAGGAGAATGGCAAAGCCGCAAAGACAAATGCGATAAGGATGGAGGCGTAGGTGCCCAACTCAGCCGAGAATGGCAACCATCCCAGACCATTAGGACCAAAGGCTAAGCCCAAGAGGCCCGCAATAAGACTCGGTGGAATAAACAGACGCTGTATCAATCTCACCTTTGCACGCAATATCTGTCCAAGGAGCATCAACATCGCCATCAGACCAAGGTCCACAAAAAACGACCAGGGGGTAAATGATTCGAACATAGGCATATACAATATGTTTGTTTGCAAATTTACGCCAAATTTTATAGATTTGCAATATCATTCACTCAAAACAACTAATTATGAACAACCTTTTCGCGATTAGTCGCATTACCAAATCGTTCACCATATTTGGCGCGCTTCTGCTCCTTGCCCTCGTGGCATCACCCTGCTCGGCACGCAACAAGCACAACTGCGTGGTCGTGACCGACCACATCAAGGCCAAGGAGTGGCGCTCGGGCGATGTGAGCGACGCACTGCAACGCATCATCGACGAAAACCCCAACCGCCTAATCTACTTTCCCGATGGCGAATACCCCATCTCGAAGCCTATAGTCACACCTGCCGAGCCATCAAAGAGCGTCTCGCTGTCACTCTCGGCATACGCTGTGATTCGTGCCACAGATGGATGGGCACACACCGAGGCGATGATTCGCTTGGGTGGTAAGAACAGTAGCAACGACATCACCAGGCCCGGCAGCAACTACTTCCTCGAAGGCGGCATCATCGACTGCCGAGGTGTGGCAAAAGCCATCTCGATAGATGGCGGACGCGAGACTGCGGTACGCAACTGCTCGATAAAGAGTGCGGTGGTTGGTCTGCACATCAAGCACGGAGTGAACAATGGCTCGTCGGATTGCGACATCAGCGGAGTGAACATCACGGGCAACCAGTCGACCGAATCGGTGGGTGTGCTGATCGAGGGATACGACAACACCCTCACAAATATGCGTATCGGAGGGGTACATATCGGCGTGATCATACGCTCGAGTGCCAACTCGCTACGCAACATCCACCCGCTCTACTATAGCCGACATAAGGAGATTGCATCGAGCTATGGATTTATAGACGAGCGTGGCAACAACTTCTACGACTTCTGCTATAGCGATGAGTTTGCCACGGCCTTTCTGATCAAGGATGGTCGCTACAGCAACTACACCAACTGCTTCGCCTTTTGGTACTCGAAGCGAGGCGACAAACACATTGTATTTAAGTCGGAGGGCAAGTTCAACTCCTATGTACAAGGACTGAATGTCGGTATAGGCAAGCACAACGCAGTCAAGGAGAACAAAGTTCTCGAATGCGAGAAAGGGGGCGGAACGGGCTACTTCGAGAATCTCCACATCCGCGATGCGCGATTCATCACCGACGACACCCATAAGAGTTACACCAAATAACTCGATAGATATTATGAAAGCAATTAAACTTACACTTATTATTATATTTATGGCATTCTCGCTCTTCGGCTCGGCACAGACTCGACTCTACCGGGGAAACTCGACATACTCAAGCAATATACTCTACACATTCAAGGGCAAGCACCTCTACCAGGGAGACTCTACCTATTCGAGTAATATCCTCTACACCTACGACGGAAAACACCTCTACAAGGGCAATTCGACCTACTCGAGCAACATCGTGCTGACCTTCGATGGTCGCCACATCTACCGAGGAAACTCGACATATTCGAGCAATATACTCTATACATTTGACGGCAAACACCTCTACGAAGGCAACTCCACCTACTCGAGCAATATCCTCTACACCTTCGATAGCAAACACCTCTACCGAGGCAACTCGATCTATTCGAGCAACATACTCTACACCTACGACGGACCGATACCCATCGCCGTGTTGGTGATGCTGCTATAGGTAAAATAAAAATTAAAAATTAATAATTAAAAATTAAAAATTGAGAGGGTGAGTAAGGGTAGTTAGCGCAGTAAAATAGCATTCGCTCCCGTTGGTCGCTGAATGGCAATGCGCCTCTCATTAAGCACTCCTTCAGGAGTGTGCTGTCATTATATGCCACCTTTATAGGCGCCCCCTTAACAGCCTTTAACTACCTTTAACAGCCCTTAATCCTCGTTGCGCCTTGACAAGGCCCGGAGTTCCCTACGCTCTCACATAGGCTGTTGCAAAAAAATCGTAAATGATTAAGGGAATTTTGTGCGATGTTAGGCGGCAAATCCGCAGCATAGTAGAGCTATGTGAGGAATTTGCCGACCGACACACTCGTGCAAAATTCACCAATCAGAACGATTTTTACAAAAAAGTGGAGGGCAAGAGCCCTCCACTATCTTTTCATTCGGAATCACCGTACTATTTTGCAGGAGCTTCCTCTGCAGCAGCAGCCTCCTCGGTTGGAGCCGGAGTAACCTCGAGAAGCTCAACGGTGAACTCCAAAGCCTCGTTAGGGCCAATCTGACGACCTGCGCCACGAGCACCATAAGCAAGGTCAGCAGGGATGTAGAGGATAATCTTACCACCAGGACCAACGAGCTTCATACCCTCGGTCCAGCCCTTGATTACACCATTGAGTGGGAACTCGATAGGCTCGTCAGCCTGCTTGAAGTTGCCGTTCTCGTCGAACATATCAGGATACTGCTCGCGGAACTGTGCGATCTGCTCTGCAGTGAACTTGTCAGCGAAGCGCGAAGCATCGAATACGGTGCCATCCTGCAACTTACCAACATAGTGTACCTTAACAACATCAGCGTCGTTCTTTGCAGCCTTCTCCATATCGCCAGCCTCAACAACCTTGTAGCACAAACCGGTCTCGGTCTTCTTCACACCCGACTTCTTCGACATCTTCTCGATCCACTTAGCCGAACGCTCAGCAGCCTGCTGCGGAATAACTACAACGTGGTAGTGCTGCATAAACTCCTGCATAGTCTCATCGGTGAGCTTCACATCCTCGTTAGCTGCATCCTGAAGACCCTGAAGCAACCAGTAGTACTGGATGGCGTAAGGACTCTTGAGCAAGTTGCTACCAACATCCACACCGAGTGCGTAAGCGATCTTCTCGTTCTCCTCCTCGTTCTCGAAAGGAACGAATACTGCAGTCGAGTCGTGCTCGCGGAGTGCCTGATAGTCAGCCTGACGCATCTGCATAGTCTCGCTGAAGAATGTACGGAGAGTGCTTACCGCCTCCTCGCTTGTGATGTTAGCCTTCTTGGTCAAACCGCCCTCGATACCGCTCTTCATCTGCTCGATATTGAGGTTGAAATCTGCAAACTGCATTCTAATACCTGTGCCGATGTTTGCACCGATGCAGTACGACAAGGTGTCCATCTTCTTGGTGTTGCCCTTGGTGACCTTCTTGGTCTCGCCCGAGCACGCAACCATCATTGCAGCACACGCAAGTACTGCCAATGCAATAAATACTCTTTTCATAACTCTATTTTTTGAATTTTGTTTAGTGTTTTCAAATTGCAAAATCGTGCAAAGATAACGATTTTTTGTAATTCGCAAATATCTTTCTACCTATTATATTTAATATTGAGAATTTGCACATCGTAATTGAGCATAGTATTCGGACCAATTCCCAGCTTCTCGTTACCCTCGACACCATAGGCAGTCTTGGATGGCAACCAGGCGTTGAAGTGTCCGCCATCGCCCGCCATCTTGATGACATCCTGCACACCCTTGACGAAGTTGCGATAGGAGTCGCGCAAGGTGTCGGCATCGACAATCTTCTCGCCCGCCTCATTGGTCAGGGTGTAGATAACCTTCACCGTATCGCGTATCGACATCGAGCCCTGATGGCTCTGATCGCCAAGTTTGAGGATCTTGTAGGTGACACCGCTACGGGTACGCACATACTTGCGGTCACGCTTTGCCAAGTCGGCAAGGAACTGCTCCTGATGCGCCTGCGCCTTCTCGTGAACGAAGTAGGTCTTCTCGGCAAGGTAGTAGGTGCTTGCCTCCTCCATTGTCATTATCGCCTCGCCCGCATAGACATCGCGTATGGCAGCGCAGATAGCCTCGACATTGAGTGTGGTATCCATCTCGCGCAGCGAATGCGCAACATTCATACCCACGACATAGGACATCGTGTCGAGATCTCGGTTTATGAGCGTCGAGCCACCCTTGTTGCACGATAGAATCATCGAGCTAAGGAACAACGCAAGAACTGCAATTGGTATTATAGTCTTTCTCATATTTCAATCTGCTATTTATTGTTTCGCAACATTGCCACGCTCAGCTTGGCCAGCAAGCGAGCTCCCACGATGGCATCCATCTTGTCGTTTATACTGCTCACCACCTCCGAGATATCGAAGCCTACAATCTCACGACCCGAAACCACCACCATATTGACCAGATAGAGAGCCTCGTCAAAGGTCATACCGCCTGGTGTTGGGGCATTGGTATTGTTGCAGAACTCAATCTTGAGAGCATCGACATCGAACGAGATGTAGACCTTCTGTGGCAACTTGTCGACCACCTCACGGCAGATATCTCCCCAAGAGCACCCCTCGAAGCGACGAGCCGCCAGCGACTCGGCATAGAAGAGCTCGACCTTGTCGCACGCAGCAAGGGCCTCAACCTCGGCTCTATCCACATCGCGTACACCCACCTGCACCATCTTGGCAACGCCATCAATCTTCTCGATGATATTGCGGGCAATCGAGCGGTGCGAATAGTTAAATATCTCCTCGTCTTGGCTATAGTCGGCGTGTGCATCAACAAAGAGCACACCAAGTCCCTCATTCACCTCGGCAAGAGCCTTCACCGCACCAAAGGCTACCGAGTGGTCACCACCCACTACCGCAATGCGCTTGCCCAGCTCGGCCCACTGCTTCACCTGCTTGTAGATGCTCAAGTGCATCTCGGCAAAACCCTCGTTGACATTCTCGATTTTGCGGAGTATATAGTCGCTTACCCGCGACTCCCTGTCGCTATGGTAGCGAACTATGCGTTCGGCATCGCGACCAAGCATCTCGGAAGACTCCTGAATATTGTAGTCGATCTCGGCTGTAGCAATGCGACCTTCGATGGATAGACCCGTAGGTGCATCGTACAACTCCTTGCCGAGCGAACTGTCGATGATGGCATCAGGAGTATAGGTAGCACCGCGACCAAAGTCGGAGGTGACACTCCACGGAGCCGAGACAATCACCACATCTGCATCCGACGGCGAGGTTGTAGCTCCAAAGTAGCAACCGCCATCGCCCACAATCTCCTCTGCGAGTATGTTTTTCAGAAAGTTTCCCCTTGTTGCCATATCGTAAAGCATTATATTGCAAGGTGCAAATTTACAAAAATTATCTGAAAATAGGTATAACTATCGAATAAAGAGCGTATATTTGTACTAAAATTGTAGCATTTGCGATATTAAATCGACCAATATGAGAGTTGTAATCGACAGAGCCATACCATTCCTGCAGGGCGTACTGGAACCATACGCAGAGGTGGAATACATTGATAGCAACGACTTTACGAAGGAGCGTATTACCAACGCCGATGCTCTCATCATCCGCACTCGCACACTCTGCGACAAAGCCTTGCTCGAGGGGACAAAAGTGCAATTCATCGCCACCGCAACCATAGGCTTCGACCATATCGATATGAGCTACTGCCGCTCTCGCAATATTGCAGTATCGACCTCGGCAGGTTGCAACGCAAGGGGTGTGTTGCAGTGGGTATCGGCAGCATTGGCACTACTTGCCCGATGCGACGGTTTTGCACCCGAGGAGCGCACGCTGGGCATTGTGGGCGTGGGGAATGTCGGCTCGCTCGTCAAGAAGTATGCCGAGCATTGGGGCTTCCGCACCATCTGCTGCGACCCTCCACGCCAGAAGCGCGAAGGTCTCGACTTCGTCTCGCTCGACGAGGTGTTGACCAATGCCGACATTGTAACGCTCCACACTCCTCTCGAGGCAATGACCTACCATCTGATCGATAAGTGGAACATCCCGATGCTTCACCCCAATGCAGTGTTGATAAACGCCTCGCGTGGCGAATGCGTGGAGACGGAGGCGACACAACGCGACGACATAACCTACATCACCGATGTGTGGGAGGGAGAGCCAGATATCGACGAGGATTATCTCGCAAAGTCGCTGATTGCAACTCCGCACATTGCCGGTTACACCGCACAAGGCAAGGCAAACGCCTCGGCTATGGCGGTACAGGCTCTTGCCCGACACTTCGCTCTGCCACTCACCGAGTGGTCACCCAACGAGGTGGCAAAAGTGGAGCCAAGAATGGTCTCGTGGGAGGAGATGTGCAACACCATAGCCCAACACTGCGACATCGAAGCCGAGAGTATCGCATTGCGGAACAACCCTCGCAATTTCGAGGCTCTACGCAACAACTATCGCTACCGAGAGGAGTATTTCTAAAAAAATCGCTATATTTGCACCGTTATGCGCAAACTTTTGCAATTCATATCGACAATTTTCGGAGCAGAACGAGCACACTCGTTTGCGGTGTTGTTGTTCCGTCTGGTCGACAAGATTCCTACTGCAAAGTGGCTGCTACGAAAGTTCTACGCCATCGAAGATGCGTCGCTCGAGCGCGAGGTATTCGGTATGCGTTTCCGCAATCCGATAGGTATGGCCGCTGGCTACGATCGCAACGGAGAGATATTCCGTCCACTCTCGGCCATCGGCTTCGGCTTTGTCGAGATTGGCACGGTAACACCTCGACCACAGCAGGGCAACCCCAAACCACGAATGTTTGCTCTGCCAAAGGATCGCGCTATACTCAACCGCATAGGCTTGGCATCGAAGGGTCTGGAGGTCGTAATCAGCAATGTGCGCAAGGAGCACAAGGATATCATTCTCGGTTGCAACATCGGCAAAAATACCGTCACACCACCCGAGGATGCGGCAATGGACTACCTCCGTGTGTTCCGCAACCTCTATCAGTATATCGACTACTTCACGGTGAATGTTAGTTACAACACCACCCACAAGCAGTATATACCACGCACCCGAGAGAGCGTGATGAAGATTCTCGAGCCACTCTTCGACTTCCGTCGCGGACAGAATCAGTATCGCCCGATATTGCTGAAAATTTCACCCGATTTGACCAACGAGGAGATAGACTTGATGACCGATATTATGGTCGACACCCCACTTGACGGTATCATTGCTACCAACGCAACAACCCATCCACAAGGTCTTGTTACCCCCGAGAAGGAGCTTCGCAAGGCGGGCGCAGGAGCGGTGAGCGGTCCAGCCCTCACCGAGCGAGCCATAGAGGTGGTGCGTCGTGTACACGAGCGCTGCAATGGAACCTACCCCATCATAGGCGTAGGAGGTTTGATGACAGGCGACGATGTGAAGCGAATGATGGAGGCGGGAGCATCGTTGGTGCAGGTCTACACAGGATTTGTCTACAACGGACTCAGCTTTGCTGGCGACTTGTGTCAAGCACTTATCGAGCCCGAGCAGGAGATTATCGACATAGTCGAAACGACTGAAAATCAACAATAAAGATGAAAGCTACGATTGTTACAATAGGTGACGAGATATTGATAGGACAAATTCTCGACACCAACTCGCGCTATATCTCACGCGCACTCAATGCGAACGGAATCACCGTCTGCGAGCGCACCTCAATAGGTGACGATCGCACCCAGATTATCGAGACGCTCGACCGAGCACTCGCCGAGAGTCAAGTCGTAATCATCACAGGTGGTTTGGGCCCTACCAAAGATGATATCACCAAGCATACCCTCTGCGACTACTTCGGCTCGACTTTGCGTTACGACGAGGTGGAGGCGGAGCATATCCGCAAGATGCTTGAGGCACGCAACATTGCCTTCAACGAATTGAATCGTGGTCAGGCAATGGTGCCCGAGTCTTGCACCGTACTGCACAACTCTCACGGAACTGCTCCGGGTATGTGGTTTGAACAAGGGGGGTCGGTGGTAATATCACTGCCTGGCGTACCTTTCGAGATGCAAAACCTTATAGACGATGAGGTTATGCCTCGCTTGCGCGAGCGATTCACACTGCGCGAGATTGTCCACCGCACAATGATTACATTCGGCATAGCTGAGTCGATTCTGGCCGAGCGCATAGCCTCGTGGGAGGAGGCTCTACCAGACTATATCCGACTCGCCTATCTGCCCGCCCCGAATATGGTGCGACTCCGTCTTTCGGCATACGAAGTCGAGGGTAAGGAGGTGTGTCGCGAGATAGATGCGCTATTCGACTCGTTGCGCACAATCATTCCCGACAATATAGCCGGTTTCGAGGATGCTTCGGTCGAAGAGTTGGTGCATAACACCCTGATAGAGAGAGGTAAAACTCTCGCTGTGGCAGAGAGTTGCACGGGAGGCGTGATAGCCTCAAAGTTCACCGCTCAGGCAGGTGCGTCGGCATATCTCCTCTGCGGCGTTGTGGCTTATAGCAACGAGGCAAAAAGTAAGATTTTAGGGGTAAAAATGTCGGATATTACGCAATATGGCGCAGTCTCCGAGCAGGTGGCTATGGCTATGGCGCAAGGAGCAAAAGACATTTCAGGCTCCGATTTTGCCATTTCAACCACCGGAATTGCCGGTCCCACAGGAGGCAGCGAGGCAAAGCCTGTGGGCACAGTTTGGATTGGTATAGCCACTTCAAATCACTGTTTCGCAGTGCGAAAGAACTGTGGCACAGACCGTTCGCAGATTATAGCACGCGCCACAGCCTACGCTATAGCAATGCTACACGAAGAGCTCAATCGGTAAACTTCCAACAACGAAATAGAATCGAAGTAGGGGCAATATAATATATTGTCCCTATTTGTTTTGCTGCGATTTTTTTTGTAATTTTGCGTGGATTTGTAAGAAAAGTCGATTTCTAAATAACACAAAAATACAATCAGTATGAAAAAAAATCTACTACTTGGCTTGATGGCTTGCCTTGTTGTATCTACCCTTTTGGTGGGTTGTACCGAGAAGACATCGACCACAAAGCGCACTCGTGAGTACAACGTAATGATCCTCAAGAGCACATCGCGCAAACTCAGCTCGACCTACTCGGCAACAATCCGAGGTAAACAGGATGTCGACATCCGTCCTAAGGTGCAGGGCTACATCACCGACATCAAGGTGAAGGAGGGTTCGATAGTTCGTCAGGGCCAGACCCTCTTCATCATCGACCAGGTGCCTTACCAGGCCGCCTTGGCAACAGCCGAGGCAAATGTCGATGTAGCAAAGGCACAGGTTAACGCAGCCGAGCTCTCGGCTACAAGTAAGGAGAAGTTGTTCGAGCAGAACATCATCTCGGACTTCGACCTCCGTATGGCTCGCACCAACCTTGCAAGTGCCAAGGCGCAGCTTGCACAGGCTCGCGCAAATGAGCTTACTGCAAGTAACAACCTCTCCTATACACTCGTAAAGAGTCCGGTAGATGGCGTTGTAGGTACGCTTCCATTCCGCGTAGGTACACTCGTGAGCCCATCAGATGCGGCTCCTATGACCTCGGTATCGGACAACTCGGAGATGTATGTCTACTTCTCGATGAGCGAGAGTCAGGTATTGTCGCTCAAGCGTCAGTATGGCGCACTCGAGAACGCCTTGCAGGAGTTGCCAATGGTGGAGTTGCAGCTCAGCGACGGCACCAAGTACTCGGAGAAGGGCCGTATTGAGGCTATCTCGGGTATCATCGACCCTACTACAGGTTCGGTTACCCTTCGTGCCAAGTTCCCTAACTCGAAGCGCCTGCTCATCTCGGGTGGTTCGGGTACAGTTTTGCTCCCTCACCGCCAGGAGGGTTGCGTGGTTATCCCACAGCACGCCACATTCGAGGTGCAGGACAAGGTCTACGCCTACAAGTACGAAAATGGCGTCGCCAAGGCTAAGATCATCGGTGTATTCGAGATCAGCAACGGTAAGGAGTACATCGTGGAGTCGGGTCTTATCGAGGGCGACACCATCATTGTCGAGGGTATCGGTCTCTTGCGTGACGACACCCCTGTCAAGATTAAGGAGATTGTTACCGCAAGGAAGAAATAAGGTGTAACCCAACGCAAAAAATCAGATAGAGATGAATATTAGAACATTTATCGATCGTCCAATTCTCTCGACGGTAATCTCGATTGTGATTATCATCGGTGGACTCATCGGATTGGCGGTGCTTCCGATTGAGCGATATCCAAACATCGCTCCTCCGACCATCACAGTGTCGGTGTCGTATCCGGGCGCAAGTGCCGAGACGGTACAGAAGAGTGTGCTCGTGCCACTCGAGGAGGCCATCAATGGCGTGGAGAATATGACCTATATGTCGTCGGCCGCCAACAACAATGGTGGTGGCTCCGTTACCATCTTCTTCAAGCAGGGTATCAATCCCGATATGGCAGCTGTCAATGTACAGAACTGCGTATCGCGTGCTACACGACAGCTCCCTTCGGAGGTTGTCGAGGCGGGTGTGACGGTAAAGAAGCGTCAGACAAGTATCTTGGAGCGTATCGCAGTATACAGCCCTAATGGTTCGTACGACCGTACCTTCATCGTGAACTACATTAAGATTAACCTCGTGCCTGCAATCTCGCGTATCCCGGGCGTAGGTGATATCGAGGTGCGTGGCTCGGACTACTCGATGCGTATCTGGCTCAAGCCTGATGTAATGGCACAGTACAAGTTGGTACCTGCCGACATTGCAGCAGTACTCGGCGAACAGAATATCGAGGCGGCAACGGGTTCGTTTGGTGAGAATGCCGACCAGACCTTCCAATATGCTATGCGCTATAAGGGCCGTTTGGAGAATATCAGCGAGTTCGAGAATATCGTAGTTCGCGCACTCAGCAATGGTGAGGTGTTGCGATTGAAAGATATCGCAGATATTGAGCTCGGAAACCAGTCATACCAATACAATTGCGAGATAGACGGTATGCCGGGCACCGAGTTTGCCATCTACCAGACCCCTGACTCAAATGCTACCGAGGTGATCAAGAAGATCGATGCCTTCCTCGAGCAGGCTCGTAAGGACTTCCCTGTCGACTTGGATATGGTAATTTTGGAGAGTACCAACGACTTCCTCTTCGCGTCAATCTACAATGTGATTCGCACCCTCTTGGAGGCTATCATCCTGGTAACCCTCGTGGTATTCATATTCTTGCGCGACTTCCGCTCGACAATGATTCCACTCATTGCGACCATCGTGTCGATTGTGGGAACATTCTTCTTCCTCTTCATCTTCGACTTCAGTATCAACCTCCTCACCCTGTTTGCGTTGGTACTCTCGATTGGTGTGGTGGTGGATGATGCCATCATTGTGGTGGAGGCAGTTCACGCCAAGCTGGACTTGGGTTACAAGTCGGTCTACAAGGCTACCATCGACGCTATGGATGGTATCACATCGGCTATCATCACCTGTACGCTCGTATTTATGGCGGTGTTTATCCCAACATCATTTATGGGCGGTACATCGGGTATCTTCTACACACAGTTCGGTATCACAATGGCGGTGGCAGTGGCTATCTCTGCATTGAATGCGTTGACACTCTCGCCGGCATTGTGTGCAATGTTGCTCAAGGCGAAGGATCACAATGGCGACCCCGCAAAGCTCTCGTTCGGTCGCCGAATGAGCCTTGCGCTCGACGCATCGTTTGGCGCTATCACTCGTCGCTACTTGCGTGGTGTAACCTTCTTCCTCCGTCACCGTTGGATTAGTGGCATTCTGCTTGTGGCAGCCTGCGGTGGCTTGTACTACTTTATGCAGCACACCAAGACAGGTTTGGTGCCACGCGAGGATATGGGTACACTCCGTATCGATGTATCGTCGCCTCCGGGAACATCGCTTGCACAGACAAGCAAGGTGCTCGACCGCTTCGACCACGACCTCGTTCAGGGCATCGAGGAGAAGTTCGTATCGAGTAAGACTGCAGGCTACTCGCAGGCGGGTGGAGCGAGTGCATCGCAGGGTAACTTCGTATTGCGTCTCAAGCACTGGGATGAGCGTAAGGGCGATGAGCATAGCGTGATGGCTATCCAGAAACGAGTGAAGGAGTATGGCGAGCAGTTCAACGATGCCAAGATCTTCACCTCGACACCTGCAATGATTCCGGGCTTCGGTGCAGCGGGTGGTTTCAACCTCTATGTTCAGGATAGAAAGGGTGGCACAATCGAGGATTTGGCAGATGTGACATTCGCATTTATCGAGGCTCTGAAGGAGCGTCCGGAGATTAGTACCGCCTACACCTCGTTCAACCCTAAGTTCCCGCAGTATCGCATCGATGTGGATGCTGTGAAGTGTAAGCGTGCGGGCACCTCGACCAAGGATGTCCTCAATGTGTTGAATGGCTACTACGGCGGTATTATGTCGACTCGATTCAACAAGTTTACCAAGCTCTATCAGGTGCGTATCCAGGCACACCCTAAGTATCGTGTCGACAAGCAGACTCTGAACAATATCTTTGTGCGTATCGGCGACGAGATGGCCCCTATCAGCCAGTTTATCTCGCTCGAGAAGATCTACGCACCGGAGAACCTTTCTCGATTCAATATGTTCCCTGCCATCAGCGTGAATGGTCGCTCGGAGGAGGGTTATTCGTCGGGTGACGCTATCAAGGCGGTGCAGGAGGTTGCACGCGAGCATCTCCCTGTGGGTTATGGTTACGACTTCTCGGGTATTGCGCGCGAGGAGGCCGAGAGTACCAACAATACTGTCATCATCTTCGTCATCTGTATCGTGCTTATCTACCTGATCTTGTCGGGACTATACGAGAGCTTCATCGTGCCTTTGGCAGTTATTCTCTCCGTACCGTTTGGCTTGATGGGATCGTTCCTCTTCGCCAATATGATGGGTGTGGAGAACAATATCTATCTGCAGACGGGTTTGATTATGCTCATCGGATTGTTATCTAAGACCGCCATCCTTATCACCGAGTTTGCGGGTGAGAAGCGTGCGCAGGGTATGTCGATAGCTATGGCAACCTATGCCGCCACCAAGGAGCGATTCCGTCCAATCCTTATGACCGTCTTGACAATGGTTATCGGTATGATTCCGTTGATGTTCTCGACAGGTGTAGGTGCTAACGGAAACAACACCATTGGCTCGGGCGTTGTGGGTGGTATGCTCATCGGTACATTGGCTCTCTTGTTCGTGCTGCCGGCATTCTTTATGGTTGCGCAGTGGCTGCAGGAGAAGATTAGAGGTAACAAAGTAAAGGAAGAGGAGTAATGAAAAAGATTCTATTGATGGCGAGCCTTGTGATGATGCTCACAAGCTGCTCAATATACAAAAAGTATAGTCGCCCCGAGTGCATCTCGACCGACAACCTTTATGGCGATGTTGTCAAGGCCGACACCACAACTATGGCGGATGTATCGTGGCGCGACTTCTTCACCGACAAGCACCTGCAGGGCTACATCGAGCAGGGCTTGAAGAACAATATCGATATGCGCCTCACCGCAGAGCGTATTGCCCAGGCGGAGATCAACCTTCAGGCGGCAAAGCTGGCCTTTATCCCAGGCTTCAGCTTCGAGCCTTCGATCAACACAGGCGTAGGCAGAGGCTTCACCTATACCCTTCCCGTCAAGGCGAGCTGGGAGATTGATATTATGGCACGCGAGATCAATGCCAAGCGTCGTGCCGAGGCTGTGGTGGCACAGGAGCGACTTCACCGTCGCAGTGTGCAGACCGCACTCGTTTCGGCTATTGCCAACAACTACTACACGCTGCTGATGCTCGATGCTCAGCTTCGCATCTCGCGCTCTACCTCGGCATCGTGGAAGGAGAATGTCCGCATTATGAAGGCTATGAAGGAGGCGGGTATGACCAATGCCGCATCCATCTCGCAAACCGAGGCTAACAGCTGCTCCATCGACACCTCGCTGTACGACCTGGAGTACAAACTCACACAGGCAAAGAATTCGTTTGCACTCCTCCTGGGTGTCACTCCGCAGGAGTTCCCTCGTGGCGAGCTAAATGGCGTAGACTTCAAGCAGGAGCTCTTTGTCGGCGTGCCGGCGCAGTTGCTCTCGCGTCGTCCCGATATCCAGCAGGCTGAGTACGACTTGCAGCTGGCATTCTACAACACCAACATCGCACGCGCGTCGCTCTACCCTTCGCTCACCCTCACTGCCGACATCGGTATCACCTCACCTGCCGACTTCCTCCTCACATTTGTGGGCAAGATCGTGCAACCAATCTTCCAGGGTGGTCGCAACCGTGCCAACCTCAAGATTGCCGAGTCGCAGCAACGCGAGGCTATCCTCACCTTCGAGCATAAGCTTCTCGAGGCGGGCAGCGAGGTCAACACTGCCCTTGCACAGTGTCGCTCGGCACGCAGCAAGACCAACCTCCGCATCCGTCAGATCGAGACTCTCGAGAGCGCAGTATACAGCACCCGTCAGCTTATGAGCCACTCCGAGGCCACCTACCTCGAGGTGTTGACCGCACAGCAGTCGTTGCTCTCGGCACGATTGCAGCAGGTTGCCGACCGCTTCGAGGGCATTCAGGGTGTCATCCACCTCTATCGTGCCTTGGGTGGTGGCGTAGACGAGAGTTGCGACATCGCTCCCGACACAAACCCCATCTTCAAGTGCAAGAAAAAGTGCACCAAGAAGGAGCAAAACTAATAGAAGTTAAACATAAAAAACGAAGAAACTATGTCACTTTTCCGCATTCTACTTGCTATCTTCCTTCCACCGTTGGCTGTTGCCGACAAGGGTTTGGGCTCGGTAATCATCGTATTGCTCCTCACACTTATTGGCTGGTTGCCAGGTGTGATTGCAGCATTCTTGGTACTGAACAAAAAATAGCAAACAACCTATTATGACAAAAAGAGCCTGCACCCTATCGGTGTAGGCTCTTTTTTGGTGCGGCTAATGGGCTACTCCACCCCTTGGATGTCATCGAAAGGTCATATGCCATTTCTTGCCATTCCTTGCCATTAAATGTCATAGGACTCGATAGGATTTGATAGGATTCGCACCTCGGCAAAGTGTGCAAGCACCCTCTGCTCTCGGTTTGGCGTCGGTTCATTGCCATTCAGCGACCAACGGGAGCGAATGCCATTCTGCTGCGCTAACTACCCTTTACTCACCCTTACTAGCCTTTACTAGCCCTTAATCACCCTTAACGCCCCTAACAAAAAAACTGCGCCCCTCGCAATGAGGAGCGCAGTGGTTATATAGCAGTTACGCTAATTATTCGCCGTGTGTCAGACCGCAAGTTGGGCAAGTGTATGCTGCTGGGTAGTTTACAGTAATACCGGTAACAGCTGGAAGACCCTTAACTCCAAACTGGTCGCCACCGATAAGCTGGTCGAATGGAATGCACTCCTTGCAATGTTGGTTATCCTTACTGTGGTCACGATCAGCTGCAATACCACCATACTGGTAACCAGGCTCTACACGAGCAGCACGTTCACCACTAACTCGGCAGTAGTGGTAGTACATCCACTGACCATAGTTTACAGTCACATTGTTGAAAGACATAGTGTACTTCGACAAATCTGGGTAGTTCTTACCACCAATTGTTGTAGTCTCCTTGCAACGACCGATAACCATACCGCACATACGGTAGTTGTAGTAGTCGTAAGAAGCAGTACAGTCGTTGTAAGCATCGATACGGCAGTTGATAGTTACATTCTCGAAGTTGTAAGTTGCGCCTGGCTCAGCCTGACCAACAATACCACCAATCGACGAGTCGAACGAACCCCACATACCACCGAGAACTACGTCAGACTCAAGCTTGATATTCTTGAAGGTATAGGTACCAGCACCAGACCAACCGATGATACCACCACAACCATTGTTGTAAGTTGCAATCTTACCACTCTTGATAGTGATGTCCTCGAATACGCAGTTACCTGTTGCGCTACCAGCGATGAATGAAACATCACCACCCTCGATGTAGCTCTCGCTACCCTCGAGAACAACATTCTTTACAGTTGCATCCTCAAGTTTACCGAACAAACCGTATGAACCATAATTATCCCAGTTGTAGCCGAGATCCCAACCATTCTGGTAAAGATTCTTGATAGTATGACCCTGACCATCGAATGTACCCTTAAATGGGTTTTTAGCACCGTATTTAGTATCACCAATAGGACGGAAAGTAATAGGGTCGCCATCAGCCATTGCAGTAATATCATTGAAGTAGAGGTCGATATCGCCAGTCAACTTAAGGGTCTTTCCCTCAAAATTATCTACGCTATTTACAGTCTCAACAAAGGCTGCAAAATCAGCCACGTCCTCAATAGCTAATTCTGTTTTAGTTGCATCATACCAAGTATCATCCGATATCTTTGCCAAGAAAGCGTCATAGTTTGCAATTGGAGGATAAACCACATAGTTGTCAGCACCCTCAATCGAGTAGTTAGCATCAGCAGGTGCCTCGTAAGCAACATCGTCGCTACCCTTTGTAAATACTACGTGGTATGACTCAGTAGTAGTCAAAGTAACATTTGCACCCAAAGTTACAGCGTACTTAGGAGTAGTAACCTTGCGAACTACGATAGGCTGCTTAGCCTCGATAGTAGACTCCTCGATAACGAGGTTACCGCGGCTTGCGTTACCGTCAGCGCGGATACCATACTCAGCAGCGTGAACCTCAGCATTCTTGATAGTTACGTTTGCCGAGTTACCGAGCGAAATACCATTCTTACCGTTGGTAACTTTTACACCCTCGATGAGGAGTGCGTTGTCGTAGCTCTGGAACTGGCAGAGCGAGTGCAAACCATCAGCATTGCAACCCTTGATAGCGATGTTGTAAGCCTGCTGGAACTTAACAGCAACAGCAGTGTGGAGAGCCTCTCCAGTAGCCTTGAAGTCGCAATTCTCAACGGTTACATTGTTTGCATAACGCCAGTAAGAACCATTTGCTGTGTCGTTTGACCAGATGAACTCCATAGACTTTGTTGCAGTCTCGAAGTTGATGTTGCGGATTACGGTTGTCTCCTGGCCAATCACCGACATACCCTTAATGCGAATCTGACCATCGTACTTGTGATCCTGACCGTCGATTACGATGTTACCACCATTCTCGGTGCGGGTAACGTATCCGTCGCCCTTGATGTCAGCTGCGAGATAGATGTAGTGGTCAACGCCGGCAACCGGCTCCTGGTCGAGAGCTGCCTGAAGCTCAGCCAAATTCTTAACATAGGTAACATTACCCGAAGCTGCACCACCATTGTGCTCGCCCTCGTACTCAGGCTTGATCTCAACAACGATATCTACGTCGCTTGTGAGCAACTGACCGTAGATATTGGTGCGGTAGTTGCGCTGTACAGGTACAGAGCCTACGGTGCGAACCTTGGCAATGTTCTCGTCAGTATCGGTGTAGCCGAACTCGATGTCAACAACCTCCTTCTCGCTATTAACGAGCAAGTAGTTCATTGCCAAATACTTGTGACCAGTGACTGGGAATGTCTCATTTGCAGGGATAGCTGCGTCACCGAATGTGATAACTGCAGGCTCACCCCCGTTCTCAACCTCAACCTTGTCATTGCAAAGATTGAGGATGTTACCAAGACTTGTAACCTTTACATAAGACAAATCAGGAGTGTAACCAGCCTTCTCAGCAGCGTCGAAATCGTTAGCACCTATGTTAAGCTGAGCGAATGGACGACGGAGCTCGATAGTCTCGGTCTGTGCACCCTTAACGGTGAAGGTGTGACGCTTGTAGAATGCGTCGCGGTTCTCAGCATTGCTAACTGCACCTGCGTAAGATACCTTCATCTTAGCATCCTTGAGTTGCTGTGTAAAGGTAACCTCGTATGGAGCACCCTCGGCAGCAGCCCAGAATACAACGGTGTAGGTATTACCGGTAACGAGCTGAAGCTTAACAGTTGTCGAGATGTTGATTTCGCCATTGGTTACTGTGAGAGGATTCAAAATCTCTGCAGTGCCCTCGTTGTCCTTGTCGACAACCTCGTAGACAGCGTACTGGAGTACTGTGGCAGTCTTACCATCGCTGTAGGCACGGGTAGGAGTGCCCACCTCGAAGGTAACGTCCACCTCACCACCTGCGACACCAACCTCGTTGATGTCGGTCTGGCAAGCAACCATTGCAAAGGCTGCAGCCAATACTAGGAAAAGTTTCTTCATAGTGTTGTGTAAATTAAAGTTTATAAAATGTGTTAAGTAAAAAGTGTTCTATCTTTTAATGGCAATTAATGGCAATGAACCGACGCCAAACCGAGAGCAGAGGGTGCTTGCACACTTTGCCGAGGTGCGAAGGAGGAAGACCGTAGGTCAATGGCATTCGCTCGTTGCACTCGCTTAATGGCAATAAATGGCAAATTATTTCTCTAACGACCCTAACGCCCTTAATGCCCCTAACGCCTCTGATGCCCCTAACGCCTCTGATGCCCTTATATTTTCTCTTGCTCCCTAACTCTAAATCGTCGTAACTGTTTGATTATCAAGCAAAATACCCCCCCCCTATGGTTGTAGGAGGAGGGGGCATAACCCCATAATTCTGTCATTTTCAATTACAAAATTAGAAATTTTATTCCAAACGAGCAAAGATTTATGCAAAAAAATGCACCATCACCGCAATAAAAAAACTGCGCCCCTCGCATTGAGGAGCGCAGTATGCTAAAGTAGCTCTAACGGATTAGTTCAAACCCTGAGCTGCCTCTGGAGTCCAGTCAGCACCGTCCTTAGTGTTACCGCTAACAACCTTGTTTGCAGCAGTAACCTCGAACCACTTGCTGTCCTTACCATCGTGACCAACGCTATTGGTGATTGTGTTGTTGGTGAAGGTGAAGAGACCGCTGAATGCGCCAGTCTTAACCAAACCACCATTGGTGTTGTTGAAAGTACAAGCATTAACTGTCAAATCACCGCTGTAACCATACTGTGGCATAATCGCCCAAGACAAGATATTCTCGAAGGTACAAGCCTCAACCACCAACGATGCGTAACCGCCACCAGAGATAGTCTGAATAGCATAACCCAAATTGGTAAAGCTACAGTTCTTAACTGTGATAGTAGCATTTGGATGCTCACCAGTGATACCATAGCTATTCTTTTTACCGTCACCCAACATATGGCAGTTCTCGATTACGAGATTGTCGATCTGTGCCTGCTCACTGATTACGAAGAAAGCACCGCTCTGACCTGCGCCAGTAACAAACTGAGCAGCGTTAATGTCGCGGATAGTTACATTCTCGAGCTTTGTGTTAGCATCGGTTACGAAACGAATAGCTGCACCATTACCCTCGATCTCAACATTCTTCAACTCACCAAGAGTCACTGGACCGAAATCAACATCCTTGTTCAAAACAACTGTAGTACCCTCGGCAGCCCCCTCAAGAACAGTTACCAACTCTACTGCAGAAGATACGAACACTGGCTGCAAATTGTATGCGTCCTCATAATCAGGAACGATAATCACGTTGAAATCAACATCGCTGGTCATCAACTGACCGAAGATGTTGGTACGGTAGTTACGCTGAACTGGTACCGAACCCACGATGCGAGTCTTAGGGGTAGCGTTAGCCTCGCCATAGCCAAACTCGATATCAACCAAAGCCTTGTCAGTAGCTACGAGCAAGTAGTTCATCGAGAGATAGTCGTAGTTTGCAACTGGGAAGGTCTCGGTAGTAGGGATTGCGTTGTAGCCGAAAGTAACCTCACCTGCACCATCTACTGCGCCATCAGCGAGCTTGAGAGTGTTGTAGATGTTCTTTACGGTTACAGCCGACAAAGTAGGCTCGTAGCCTGCATCCTTAGCAGCCGAGTAGTCGTTAGTACCGATGTTGAGCTGAGCGAAAGGACGCTTGAGCTCGATAGTCTCGGTCTGAGTGCCATGAACTGTGAAGTCGTGACGCTTGAAGAATGCGTCGCGAGTCTCGTCGTTGCTCAATGCGTTGGTGTAATCAACCGATACCTCTGCATTAGCAAGACTACCACCGAAGTCTACGGTGTAAGGAGCGCCAGGAGCAGCTGCCCAGAAGATAACGGTGTAGTCGTTACCTGTAACGAGCTGAAGATCTACAGTAGTAGAGCCATGAATCTCAGCAGTAGTGTTGGTGAGATTGGTAAGCTCAACGCCGTTTGCATCGTAAACAGCATACTGAAGATGAGTTGCAGTGAAGCCATCGCTGTAAGCACGGCTTGCAACAACAGGGGTCTCGATTGCGAATGATACGACTGCGTCACCTGTGGCAACGTTCAAATCATTTGCATCCATCTGACAAGCAACCATAGTGAAGGCTGCAGCCAAAACAAGTAAAAGTTTTTTCATAGCTTATAAATTAAAGTTGATAAAATTGTAATCAAACAATATTGTATTCGCCCAAGCGAAAATAGTATCTCAACCTTTGTAACCCACTGAAATCGAGCCAATTAAATCGGTATGCACCCATCAAAATATTCACATAAGAAGGGCATTTATACAGAAATAGACAAGATTTCGAGTACAAACATACAAAAAATCAGCCAAAATATCAAAAAATATACAAAGAAAATGAAATTATTCACCACACAAAGTGAGACTACCGTCTCTCCATACTGCGAATCTTGCGCATCTGCCACACGAAGAGGATCGCCGCCAAGAGAATCGAAGCGGAGTCGGCAATAGGCATCGAGATCCACACGCCATAGGCTCCGAGTGAACGGGGCAAGAACCACAGCAGCGGTAGAAGGAAGAGCAACTGACGGGTGAGCGACATAAAGATGGCGAGTTGCGCCTTGCCGATATATTGGAAGAATCCACCCACAACAACCTGGAAGCCAACAAGCGGGAACATTATCAGAATGAGACGCATACCCTGCGCTGCGATATCGACGAGCATCTGCTCGCTACCGCCCTTCGACGAGTCGACAAAGCCCTGCGCGATGAGGTGAGGTATCGATTCGCCCAAGAGAAAGCCGAGGGTTGCGATAACAACGCCACAGCAGATGGTCATATAGACAGCCTTGCGCACTCGAGCGTAGTTTTTAGCACCGTAGTTGTAGCCCACGATAGGTTGCATACCCTGATTCAAGCCCTGCACCACCATAATAAAGAGCAAGGCTATGCGGTTGACTATGCCATATGCACCCACATACAAATCGGCAGCCCCCTGCTCGCGTGGTACCATATCGTTAAGTCCTGTACCGCCATAATGCAACATTGCAGTGTTGACAAATGCCACAACAATCGAGGCGCAGATATTCATCAGAAATGGCGCAAGACCTATGGAGAGGATATTGCCCACAATCTTCAAGTCGAAGTGGAACGCCTCGCGCTTGAAGCGGAGGAACGAACGCTTGGAGCAGAAGTGCGACAGAGCGATAGCAAAGGCGACAAACTGCGAGATGACCGTAGCCAGAGCCGAGCCTCGAATGCCCCAATCAAACACAAAGATGAAGAGCGGATTGAGAATCAGATTGATAACCACCGAGGTGAGCATTATGGCCATCGACTTGCGAGGGCTGCCCGAGGCACGAATCATATCGTTCATACCAAAATAGAGGTGGGCTGTGACATTGCCAAGCAGGATGATACGCATAAAGTCACGAGCATACTCGAGAGTCTCGGCCGATGCCTTTCCTCCGCTGAAGAGCAACAATATCTCGTCGAGGAAGGTGAGCATCAGCACCATTATCGTGAAACCGATAACAACATTGAGAATCACCGCATTGCAGAGGGTTTTCTCGGCAGCCTGCTTGTTGCCCTCGCCCAATCGCAACGAGATGCGGGCACCTGCTCCCACTCCCACCATAGCACCAAAGGCGGAGCCGATATTCATAATCGGCATAGTTATAGCCATACCAGCGATGGCTGCTCCACCCACACCGTGACCTACGAAGGCGCTGTCGATGAGGTGGTACAACGACGATATAGCCATCGCGATGATGGCTGGCGTAGCATAATTGAAAAGTAGTTTGCCTATGCTGTCGGTGCCGAGTGATTGTGTGACGGTTCTGCTCATTGCGACTGCAAAGATACAAAAACTCTCGTTTTATCGCATTTTATTCTCTATTTTTTGTTATATTTGCATAATAGAAACCTCATTTTCGATATGCAACGACTCACCATAGCCATAGATTCGTTCAAGGGATCGCTCTCGTCGCGCGAGGTGGCTGAAGCCTTTGCCGAGGGGTGGCGCGAGGTGCTACCCGACTGCGAGATAGCCACACTGCCCATTGCGGATGGTGGCGAGGGGACACTCGAAGCGTTGGTCGGAGCGATGGGCGGAGAGTATATCGAGGTGTGTGTGCACGACCCTCTGCTACGCCCCATCAAGGCAAAATATGGCATAATCGGCGATGGGCAGAGCGCCATCATAGAGCTTGCCTCGGCAAGTGGGCTGACACTACTGCGAGAGGGGGAGCGCAACCCAATGGAGACTTCGACCTATGGCACAGGCGAGATGGTGGCTGACGCAGTGAAGCGTGGTTGCCGAAGGGTACTGATGTGCATAGGCGGAAGTGCCACCAACGACTGTGGCGTGGGGATACTTCGTGCACTCGGCTATCGCTTCTTGGATGGTCGGGGATGCGAGGTAGAGGGCAGAGGCAAGGATCTCGCAAGAATCGAATATATAGATGACGCACAACGCATTGCAGCACTCGGCGAGTGCGAGTTTGTCGTGGCGTGCGATGTGACAAATCCACTCTGCGGAGAGCTGGGTGCGGCACACATCTTCGCTCCGCAAAAGGGGGCAGATGCGGCTATGGTCGAGGCACTCGACAGAGGTTTGCGCAACTTTGCCTGCGTGGTCGAACGGTACAACGGATGCTCGATTGGCGAGATGGAGGGTGCGGGTGCTGCAGGTGGCGTGGGAGGTGGACTCCACGCAATACTCCACGCCCAACTCAAGCGAGGCATAGATATGGTGCTCGAGACAATCGGTTTCGACCAAAGAATCGAGGGTAGCGACCTTGTCATCACGGGCGAAGGAAGGCTTGATAGTCAGACCCTTATGGGCAAAGCACCGAGTGGAGTATTGGCAGCGGCACAGAGACAAAACATACCCGTAATCGCCATTGGCGGTGCAGTGGAATGGTGCGACGAGTTGCGAAATAGCGGATTTCGACATATCGAATGCGTAACACCCGAAGGGATGGGTAAAAAAGAGGCTATGACACCCGCCATAGCCAAAGAGAATGTGCGAGATACGGCTCGCAGAATAGCACAAAGATATCGCTAACCGATGAGGGCAATCGAGTGGTTGCCCTCTCTTTTTAGCCTTACCACGACAGGCTCTCCATCACATACCGAAGCTACAAAGCATTGGTCGTCAGCATTATAGTCAAGAATTGAAATCTGCTCAACATAGTCGAGACCACCCTTTCGATGGTACTTGTAGAGAGCCTCCTTGGCGCACCACATCTCGGCAAAGAGATTGTACCGCTCCGCCAAAATTTGCTCTGAGAGGGATAGATATTTCGATGAAACATTGCGAAAGTTGCGTGTTGCATCTTCGATATCGACCGCACACGAAGTGTCGGAGATGAGCAGCGCAACCCTATCGCGGCTATGCGATATACTTATATAAATATTGGGGTTATCGACCTGAGGTGCGCCATATTCATCGTGCGAGATAGCAACCGCCTCGCCCAACTCACGACGCACCATAGCACGCCAAGTGAGCACCTCGCAACGACGCTTGGCAGAGCCGAACTGCTCGACAAAGGCTCGATCCTCGGCAGTAGCAAGCGCAAGCAGAGTCTCCTCTGACGCTATGGCCTCAACAATGAGTCGACTACTCATTACCCTTGACTATAATCTTGATTTTATCGATGCGGTGTCCCACGATATTGTCGACTACGAAGCGGACTCCGTGAGCCGACACCTCGTCACCCTTCTTGAGGAAGTTGCGGTTGATCTCGAGCATAAGGCCCGCAAGTGTCTCGGCACGGCCTTGTACATCCTCGAAGAGATCGTCATCGAGGTCGAGCACTCGAGTCACATCGACAATATGTGTCTTACCCTCAAACAGGTAGGTATTCTCGTTGAGACGACGATAGAACGACTCGTCGACATCGCTCTCGTCGGAGATTTCGCCAACGACCTCCTCCAAGATATCCTCCAACGAGATAAGTCCCTGCGTAGCACCATACTCGTCGACCACAATCGCCATATGGAACTTCTGACGCTTGAAGTCATCGAGCACCGAGTTGACCTTCTTGTGCATAGGGATAAAGTATGGTTCACGAATGAGTCGTTGCCAGCCAAACTCATCGCCCTTGGAGATATGTTCGAGCAGGTCCTTGACAAAGAGCACACCCTTGATATCGTCGAGGTCTTCGTTGTAGACAGGCAAGCGAGAGTAGCCTGTCTCGGTAATCACAGCCTTGACCTCGGTGAAGGTCATAGTCTGCTCAACCGCCTTGATATCGATGCGTGGACGCATAATATCCTCCACTTCGCGCGAGGAGATAGCCACAATACCCGAGAGAATCTTCTGCTCCTCGCTCTCGGGCTCGGTGGTCATATCGACTGCATCGGCCAACTCCTCTATCGAGATATTCTCGGCATTAGGCGTAGCCATTCTACCTACGCGACCACTTGTGCTGATGAGTATGTAGGAGAACGGATAGAATACAAAGCGCATTATCGAGAGTGGCTGCGAAAAGGCCAAAGCCACCTTCATATTGGAGTTCTGCGCCACAATCTTGGGTAGAATCTCACCAAAAAGCAACAGCAGGAATGTGACAAAGACACTAATCACAAGAAACTCTACAGTCGCATTATTGAACTTGAACACGGTATGCACAACCTTCGACGAGCATATTACGATGGCGATATTGACCAGATTATTGACCACGAGAATGGTAGCCAAAAGCGAGTCGCTGTTCTTCAGCAACTTGAGCACTCGCTCCGATGCCATCGTATTGCGCTGCTTGAGGTGGCGTATATCGGCAGGTTGCAACGAGAAGAATGCCACCTCCGATGCCGACATCATACCCGAGAGCAACAGCAGAAGCAATGTCACCACCATAAGCACTATCGTCTGGGGCGGACACCCCAAAAACTCTATCCAATTCATCAGCTAAACCTCTTTGTAATGTTTAGAACAGTTTCATCTCTCCACTATTTGCCTCCTCGGCTTCGTCCTTCTCGAGAGCGCTCACCTGATGCACAACCTTCACATTGACAAGAGGCACCTCGTGCTTGAGATAGGCCGGCGTGCGCTTGCACTCCTCGAACTCGAAGAAGTTGCGTGCAGGGCGTTCAATAGGCGCTGGTGTAGAGCGAGGAGGATATTTTATCACGGTCGCAGGAGTTGTAGTCGACGGGGTTGTCTGCGACTGCGTAGTCTCGTCGCTACCTCCCTCAACCGTATTCTTATCCTTCTGCTCCGCACTTTCAGTTGACTGAACATCGACAACCTCCACCACCTCATCATCAGGTTGCTTGATGGTCTTGACATAGTTATCGAGATTATTCTCGTCGAAGCCCGTAGCCACAATCACAACCTCAATATCCTCCTCATTGAGGTTTGGCTTGATACTCATACCCCAAATGATGTTGGTGAGGCGGACATTGCCATTCTCGTCCTCGGTCTTGGCGTAGTGTTGCACACGATCACGCACACGATGCGCCTCGTTGAGCGTCAATCCGTCAGCCTTCGACACCGAGATATTGATCAACACATCACGAGCTCCGCTAATGGATGTCTTGCCCAAAAGTGGTGAGTTGAGCACCGAATCGACAACCTTGTCGGCTCGATCCTCGCCCGACTCGGTAGCCACGCCCATAATCGCATTGCCGCTGCCACGCATCACTGTGCATACATCGGAGAAATCGACGTGTACCAGATTGGAGCGATGGGTGATAATCTCGGCTATACCCTTCGCTGCAAAGGCTATCACATCGTTGGCACGATCGAAGCCTGTGCTTGCAGGAAGATGGCCATAGAGTTCGTCGATGGCATCGTTGCTCAGCACAATCATAGCGTCGACATATCTACGCAACTTGGCAATGCCTCGTTGCGCCTGCTCGTTGCGATGAGGACCCTCGTTCTGAGGAGGAGTGGTGACAATAGCAATGGTGAGGATACCCAGCTCGTGAGCCAGCTCCGCTATCACAGGGGTTGCTCCTGTACCCGTACCGGCACCCATACCCGCAGCCAGGAAGAGCATCTCTGTGCCACGCGCCTTGAACAGATCGCGTACCTTGTCCAAGGAAGCGGCTGCGCACGCAGCACCACGGTCCATTCTATTTCCTGCACCACCACCCGGGCTGACACCATCGTCAAGCAGAATGCGATTCTCCTTGGCAATATGCAACTTATCGAGGTCGATGCTATCGGTATTACAAGCAGCGAGGTTTACACCCTCGATCTGCATCTCCCACATATGCTCGATGGCATTACCACCAGCACCGCCGACACCCATCGCCATAATACGCGACGGTTGACTCGTTATTGTGGCGAGATCGTCAAATACATTATAAGTCTCTGTCTTCATCGTCATCACTTCATAAATACTCGTTCTTCTCGAAGAGGCCATCCACACCCTTCATTATCCGCTCTGCCCATCTAGTCATAAAGTTGCCTCTTGGCTTAGGGTCATCTTCGACAGGCTTTGGCTTATCCTTACCCTGCTCCTTATTGGTCGCGTCTTCAGGCTTTTCGCCACCATTGTTGGTATCGCCATTGTCAGGGATAGTTTCGCCACCGTTGTTTACATCCTGAGGTTTGTCGTTCTCCGTAGGTTCGATTGGTTTATTCTGCTCCGGTGTCAAAGGAGTATCCGGTATCGGTCGCTGAGACTCTTGCTCACCACCCTTTGGCTCATCCTTCGGTTTTGGCGTGTTATCGATGACCGGTGGCGGAGTGACATCCGTTGGTCTCTTAGGCGGTTCTGGTCTATCATTCTCCTGCGGCTTGTTTCGCTCCATCGTCGAGAACTGAGGCAGCACATTGCAAGGTTTGTGCTTAGCACCATAGTGCAGCAATCCGACCACCGCAGCATCAGGGAAGGAGACCTTCTCTTGCGAATCATCGTCGATGCCATTGAATGTGCAACCCAGGCGCACACTCATCTTCAACTCACGAGCAAAGAGCTCGTCAATCTCTTTGAGATAGGCCGAGCCACCCGTAAGCACCACGCCGCAGTGCAGTTTGTTGGTGTACTGCACACCTTTCAACTCGCATGCAATGAACGAGGTGATATCCTTGAGTCGCTCCTCGGTAATCACCGCCACATTGCGGTGGAGAATTTGTCGCTTTCTATGTCCTGCGGTCAACACCGTAAAGGCGGTATCCTCGGGCACTATCGCAGCGATGGCGTGTCCGTGAATATGCTTAAAACGCTCGACATCCTTCTTGGGCACCTGCAAGTGCTCGTAGAGGTCGCGGTCGATGCTCGACGCGCCGATAGGCAACGACGAGAAGTAGGACAACTTACCCTCACGCACAATAGATATATCAGTAAGGTCACCACCCAAATCGACAATCATCACACCCTCCTCGGCCTCGCTCTCGGTGAGGAGCACCTCGGGCAGCAACACAGGGTTGACACAGATTCCCTCGATCTGAATATCAGCACTATAGAAGGTACGCTTGACCATATCGATCTGCTGCTTGCTAATCAACACCAGCAGATAGGTAGCCGAGAGTTTGTGACCATAGCAGCCGATAGGATTCCTCACCTCCTGCATATTGTCGAGACGGTAGCGAAGCGGTATGCGGTCGACAATCTCGTCACCATTGGCAGAGGTGACCATCTCGATTCTCTTGTGCAACTCGCGCAACTCGTTCTCGCGCACACAGTTGGTGGGATTTGTCACATCGACGTGATCCTCGTAGCGAACGAAATATACCGACTTGCCCGATACACCCACATAGGCCGAATCAATTCGACAACCGAGCTCCTGCTCGAGGTTCTGCTTTGCCGACACGATAGCCTTGCCCAGATCAACAAAATTGAGGATGTCTCCATCCCTGACACTCGCACCCACATCGTGTGTCTCGACTCCCTTAATCGAAATCGTGCCCTCTTGGCGAAGACCCACTGCTACGGTGACACGCGAAGAGCCAATGTCTATACCTACAACGTACTCTTTTTCCATATCTATTTTGTGCATATTACCTGTTTATCGAACCTCACATCAACGCTCTTGTAGTAGCTATGACCTATGTGTGAGAGTCCCTTATCGTAGAATTTGCGCAACTTTGCCAGCTTGACATCTCGGTCCGACAATGTTCCAAACTCTATCGCAAAGTCGCCACTGCGTGGCAACATACGCATCGATATCTCGCCAAGCGAATTGCTTCTGATATCGAACTGCGTAATCTCCTCGTTCCAATGGGAGTCTTGCCCAATCTGGTCGACAAAACCCACCAAGCAGAGGATGTCATTACAACCATTTATCAACTTCGCCTTGCGCTGCAACACTCGCTGCTTCTTGTTCTGCAACTTTCGTAGCTCGGCACGCAATTTCGCAAGGTTGTTCTCTTCTGCCTTTTTCTCTCTATCAATACCAACACGGCGGAGCTTCAGACTCTCATCATTCTCCAAGAATCTGCGTCGACGACTCTTGTCGAGCTGGCGTATACGCTCGACGCAGCTGCGATAGCTGTGCTTCGACTCCGATATCTGCTTGTTGAGTAGAGCCACATCCTTATCCTCCGAGGCTATCAGCTTGGCGTAATAGTCAGCAATACTACCCTCGAAGTCGGCTCCGAATATAGGTCGGAAACTGCCCGTCACCACAGGTGTGTGGCACGCTGCGCCATTGGGCGAGCGAAAGACCTCACCATCGGCTGTGATGTAGCAATTGTGACCACCGCTCAACAGGCGCAAAACCGGAGTGTGCTGCTCGATATCGACATAGAGTCTTCCCGAGCAGGTGGTGTAGACATCCACATCCTTTACATAGCTGTTCTTGGCGATTAGCTTAGCTATTCCCACCACATCGGTGCGGTCGATATTATTGCCCTTGACCTTGAAACCTCCCTGAGCAATCTGCTTGCGAATCTTGTCTACGGTGGCAAAACGATGCTTCTCGGAGCCTTTGTCGAACGAGATAACAACCTCGGTCACCGACTGCTCCTTGCGCGCCTGCGTCGTAAGCATAGAGGCATAGCAGAGGTAGGCAATGACCACCGCCATCGCCACCAATGATGCTACTATTTCACCTATCTTACGCCACATCCTTTTTTTTTGCTTTTAGCCTTTGGCCATTAGCTTTTATAATTCAAAATGCAGAATGCAAAATGCAAAATTTTAATCTTTTCTAAAATCGTAAATGATGGTGGAAATTTTGTGCTAAACGAGGTGGCGAAAGCGCAGCATACTAAAAGGTATGTGAGCATTTCGACATCCGAAGTGCAGTGCAAAATTTACCCATCAGAACGATTTTAACGATATTGCGTGTGCAATATCGTTGCAGCAAGCGTCAATATTCCCCGCTCCGAACGACACCACCACATCGGTATCCATCTCGCCGATGGTTGCCGCCAACGCCTCGCGCTCGACAATGCGACACGGTTTGGTCACAAGGTTTGCGATAATCTCGGTTGTGATGCCCTCGATAGGCAACTCACGCGCAGGATATATCGGCAGGAGTACCACCTCGTCGGCCTCGTTCAACGCCTCGGCAAACTCCTCGTACAAGTCGCGTGTGCGAGTGTAGAGGTGAGGCTGGAATATGGCGGTCATCTTGCGGGAAGGAAACATCTGCTTAACCGAGGTGATTGTAGCAGCCAACTCGCGCGGATGGTGAGCGTAGTCGTCCATATAGACACTCTGCGGAGTGTTCACATAGAACTCGAAGCGACGCTTTACGCCCGTAAACTCACGAAGCGCCTTGCGTACCGCATCGTGATCCTTCAAGTCGCGCTCAACCGACCACAAGAGAGCTACCGCTGCCACCGAGTTCTCGATATTGACCCAACCTGGTATGCCAAGGATACAACCCTCGACAACGCCCGTAGGGGTGACAATATCGTAGCGGTAGTAGCCGCCCTCGAGAAGTTCGATATTCTTGGCATAGAAGTCGCACTCTTCGTTATAAGAGTAGTAATAGACCGCAATTCTATCATTTGCGATGGCAACATCCACACCTCGCTTCATCACAAGCATACCACCCTCCTTGATCTGAGCAATAAACTGCGAAAAAGCCTCCTTTACCTTCTCGTGTGTGCCATAGATGTCGAGGTGGTCGGCATCGGCCGAGGTGACCACCGCAGCATCGGGATAGAGCTGAAGGAACGAGCGGTCGAACTCATCCGCCTCAACCACAAATCGATTGCCCTCGCCCAAGACGAGATTCGAGCCGAAGTTCTTGGATATACCACCCAAGAATGCCGATCCCTCGCCCGATACCGCCGAGTTGAGCCACGCGGTCAAGGTCGAGGTCGAGGTCTTACCGTGAGTACCCGACACCGCCATCACATACTTGCCCTGCGAGAGCAAGCCCAACACCTGTGAACGCTTCTTGATCTCAAAACCCTCGGCACGAAACATCGCCTGCTCCGAATGGTCCGACGGAATTGCGGGGGTGTAGATTACCACCGTATGCTCCTTGTCGAGGAAAGGCTCGGGTATGAGCTTTACATCATCCTCGTAGTGCACCGTTGCACCCTCCGCCTCGAGTCGACGAGTCAAATCGGTAGCGGTGCGGTCGTAGCCTGCCACCTGCCAACCTTCGTGCAGGAAGTAGCGGGCCAAAGCACTCATACCTATACCGCCTATACCGAGAAAGTATACCCTATCTTTTGCCATAGTGTTAATCCTTGATAAACTTTACAATCTCATCTGCCACACGCTCGGCTGCCTCTGGAGTTGCCAACTTGCCGATATTCTCCGACAGACGAGCCAAGAGTTCCTTATCTGCCACCATCTTCAGAGCGGTTGCAATACCGCAATCTGTAGCCTCGGCATCGCTCACCATCCTTGCAGCATCCTTATCGACTAAGGCGCGAGCATTCTTGGTCTGGTGATCCTCCGCAACATTGGGCGACGGAACAAAGAGTGTAGGCTTCTTCGCCAAGCACAACTCCGACACGGTGCAGGCACCACTGCGGGAGATGACCACATCGGCAACCTCGTAGGCGTAGTCCATACGGTCGATAAATGGCACAAGCGTGATATTCTTTGTAGGATAGTTCTCGAAGAAGGTGCGCATCTCCTTCTCGTAGAAGCGACCCGTCTGCCAGATAACCTGCACAGGGGCGACACCAACCTCATCGAGCGACAATATCCACGACTTCATCATATTGTTCAGAGTGCGTGTACCAAGCGAGCCACCCACCACAAGGATTGTTGGCATACCCTCTTGCAAGCCATAGTGAGCAAAGGCTGCAGCGCGATCGATCTCGCCCTTGCCAAAGGCACTACGCAGCGGATTGCCCGTCATAACCACCTTCTCTGCATCGAAGAAGCGTCCCATACCCTCGTATGCCACGCAGACGCTCTTGGCACGACGACCAACGATCTTGTTGACCAGTCCCGCATAGGAGTTCTGCTCCTGAATAACGGTAGGTATGCCCATACACTGTGCTACAAAGACAATTGGCGCACTTGCATATCCGCCAAAGCCCGCTACAACATCGGGCTTAAACTCCTTGATGATGCGACGCGCCTGATTGAGGCTGCGCAACAAATAGTATGGCAACGCCAAATTCTTCCACGCCAAGCGACGCTGCAAGCCAACGATATTCAAACCCTTGATCTGATAACCAAGGTTGGGAACAAGGGTCATCTCCATCTTGCCCTCGGCACCTACAAAGAGGATCTCGACCTCCTCGCCGAAGCGCTGCTTCAACGCCTCTGCAACCGAAACTGCTGGGTATATGTGACCTCCGGTACCTCCGCCGGAGAGGATAATTCTCTTCATCTGTCTGGTAGTTTTGTGACAACACTCCTAAGGAACTACAAAAATAGGAATAATTATGCTAACTACAAAAGAAAAGCGCAGTGAAATTTTATTTCACTACGCCTTTATCGTTTTTCGATCTACGGGACTACTTGATGGTCTCGTTCAAAAGAGCCGCCAAACGGCAACTTCCCTTGATCATCATATCGTAAGCTACAGGTGTCGACCAACGACGATCCATATATGGAACCACCACATTAGGCTTGTAGATCTCGAGATACTTTGCAGCCAATGCACCACTCTCCGAAACCCACTCACGGAGTGAACCCTTGGCATAATCTGCGTACTTGTCACCAATGAAGATACGCATATCGTTTGCCCAATACTTCACTGTGAAGTAAGCATATCCGCCGTCGAACGAGTTCCAAGTCTTCGACCAAGTACCCTTCCTGACCTCCTTGGCATATCGTCCAAACTCGCCACTAGGGATTGTATATTTGAAGTCGCGGAACGAGTGCTTGATGCCATCGATGCGAATCTTCGAGAGGTTGTGCATATCGCACATAAGGTTGATCACTGTACGCAGAGCGGTAGTAACCTCTGCCTTCGAGTGCGAATTACGGTTGCGAATAATCTCGAGAGCCTGCTCGGTAGCCTTCAAGGCATCCTTGCCCTTTACATTCTTAGGCTGAAACTCGCTATCGAGGTGGAGGAAGTGAATCTCCGCGGCCGCCCTGCGAGCCTTCTTGCTCATCTGCTTGAACTCTACCCTCTCGGTATCATAGAGATACTGCACATCGTCGGCAAAGCTCTTGCCAAGATATTTCTTCACCACCTTGCCGGCCTCGGGTGTGAGATGCTCGCTCGCAATAATCATCACAGCCTCATCGCACTTACGCGACCACGCGCCTGCCACCGATACGGTTGCAACAAACGCCAACAACAAAATTATCTTCTTCATAGTCTCTACTTGGTTTTAATGGTTTTGTCAGCAAAAATGGTGTTCAACACATAGGCCAAACGATAGGCTCCCATCATTGCCATCTTGTCGCAGTGATCCATCATCGCCTTCTTATCCCTCTTTGCCATCGTTGTTACATCGGTTCCATCGGGGAGAAGCTGATATCCGAGATGTCCGCCCTTGGCAATATCGCGACCCCACTCCACAAGGGTACCACTCTGCCAAGCCTTTGCCTGCTTGCGCGAAACCTTGTCCACTGCCTTGGCGTAGTCATCGATATCCCAACCCTTGCGACCCATAGCAGGAGCAGCATCCCACAAAGAGTGATAGTTCACCGACTTACCATTGCGGAAGAAGCCCTTTTTGCTTGCATACTGCGGGAAGGTCTTCTTCGATATGCCCACGTGCGAAGGGCAGTGCATATCCGGAAGATAGTGAATGAGGTTGATGAGTCGCTGACGCACCACCGAATCAGGGAGATTCTTGTAGTTGCCATTACCAAGTTCACCCAAAGTTCTTACGAGGTGACTCATAGCACCCTTCTTCATATTGATGGCATAACCATCCTTGGTGGTCTTGTTGCTATGACCGCCATTTACCGATTTGAAGTGCAACGAGCCTCTCCAATAATCCATCCACGAAGCGTAGTAAGCGAGTGAATGACGGAGGTAGTGCTGGCACTTCTCCTTTGCCTCAGGTGTGAGGTGCTGCTCGGCTACATAGGCTATACAGCAGTGACCATAGCCACCCCACGCCATTGCGCTCTGCAGACCCATTGCTACAACGAGGCAGAGCATCAAAATAAGACGTTTTGTTCTCATAAAATACTGTGTTTAATTATTTGATTATTAGGTTATTTGATCGTGTCATTCAATAAAGCTGCCAAACGAAATCCTGCAGTCGCCATCATATCGTAGTTGAGGTAGTCCAACTCGAGGAATCGACGCATTGCCATAATCTTCTCGGGATTAATTTCCGCCAACAACTCGGCTGCCATAGCACCATTTGCCGCTACCCAATCGCGCAAGTCGCCCTTCGAGAAGTCAGCCTTATGCTTTCCGTGACACAACTCCATATCCTCGGCCCACAAATCGGCGTGGAATACAGCATACAAATTGCTCTGCAGGGTGAAAAAGTTCGACCATCTGTAGTTCTTGTAAACATTAGGTTTGTACTCGCTTTGTTGGCGCTTGAACTTGAAATCAGCCTGCGAATGGGCAATATTCTCGATTCGAATCTGCGACAAGTTGTGAATGTCGAGCATCAGCCCCACAACATAACGCAAAGCCATTTTGACCTCGGCATCAGAGTGCGATTTGTACGCACGCACCACCTGCAAAGCCTTCTCGATTGCTGCATAGGCATCGTCACCCTCGACACTCAATGGTTGAAAATTCTTATCGAGGTGGAGATAGTGAATCTCCTTTGAGAAGGTGGCCTTCTTCTTTTTCTCGAGTAGGTAGAGATAGTGAACATCATCCTCGTAGGTAGTGCCCAAATGCTTCTCAACGAGAGCTTTAGCCTCAGGAGTGAGGTGTTTTGCGGCCAATGCTACCACTCCGGCCTCGCAGTTCTTATGCCACGCATTTGCAACGGATACCATCATCGCAAATGCCACAAACAAAAATATCTTCTTCATTTTTCTCTCTCTTACAACGTTACTACTCCTTGAAAATGGTATTCAACACATAAGCCAAGCGATATGCACCTACCAAAATAGCACGGTCAGCCAAGTCGTGTACCTGCTTCTGTTGCTCCTTAGGCATCTTTGCAAGATCGGTTCCCTGCGGAATGATTTCGTAAGCCTCCTTTGCTCTCTGAATACAACCCTTACCCCACGAGCCGATGCCAGCCCTAAGGTCTCTCTTCTCAAGTCCCTTCTGCCACTTTTTCGACTCCTTTGGCGATACGACATCGACCATCTCGGCATACTTCTTCAAGGTTATATTCTTACGCATAAAACCTGGCGAACCATCCCAGAAAGAGTGATAATTTGCCCACTTGCCCTTGCGAGTAATCTTATATTTCGAGGTTGGCGGATAGAACTTCTCGGGGAAACCGCAATGCGAAGGACAGTGCATATCGGGAACATAGTGAATCATATTGATAAGTCGCTGACGGACAACCGAATCGGGCAAATTCTTATACTTGCCACCACCCAACTCATTGAGTGCATTGTAGAGGTGTCCCATAGCGCGTCCCGGAGGAGTAGCTATAGCATCGCCCATAGTAGAGGAGGTGAACGCCTCCCAAGTGATCTTTCTGCCATCATTGGTTGTGCGAATCGAGTGACCATTATTGATGGCTTCGAACTGCTTGATGCCACGCCAACGATCCATCCACATTGCATAATAAGATAGCGTGTGTTGGAGATAGTAGCGACACTTCTCTTTTGCCTCGGGGGTGAGATGTTGCTCGGCAATATATGCCGCGCAGTGGTGTCCCACCGTGCCCCACGCCTTTGCGCTCTGTGGCCCCATTACTGCAACAAGGCAGAGCGTTAAAATAAGACATTTTGTTCTCATAAAATACGGTGTTTAATTGTTTGATTATTAGGTTATTTGATCGTATCATTCAACAAAGCCGCCAAACGAAATCCTGCAGTCGCCATCATCTCGAAGTGGAGTTCCTCCAACTTCAAAAACTCGACGCGAGTCACCACATTGGTAGGGTTGATGCGAGTGTAGAGATCTGCTGCAATAGCACCATTCCGTGACGCCCAATCGCGCAGACCACCCTTAGTGATCTGTGCATAGTCGGCACCGTGGCAAACCTCCATCTCCTCGGCCCACAACTCGGCAAAGAAGCCCCTGTGATGACCATTGTATCCGCCCCAAAACTTCGACCACTTGACGCGCGACACCTCCTTCATCTTCGGACCCGAGGCTGTACGCTGCACCTGAACATCGAAGTCGCTCTGCGAGTGTGGCACATTCGAGAGGCGCACATTCGAGAGGCAGTGCATATCGCACATCAGGCAGATGATGGTGCGGAAGGCATTGGTTATCTCGTGGCGTGAGCCTGTACCCTTCTTGATGATGGCGAGAGCCTCCTCGATGGCCCTGACTGCGTCGTCACCATCGCCCGCAATAATCTGCAACTTATCATCGAGGTGAATATAGTGTACCTCAGTCGAATATGGCGAACGCTTTCTGCGCTCGAGGTTGTAGATGTAGACCAGGTCATCGGTGTAGTCGGTACCCAAATAGCCATCGACCACCATCTTGGCCTTCGGCGTGAGGTGCTTCGAAGCCGCTATCACCACCGCCTCGTCTTGCTGTCTGTTCCAAGCACTTGCGCTGAATGCAACCGCAACAAATGCTACTGCCAATAGTATCTTTTTCATAGTTCTTCTCATTATGATATTCTACTCCGCAAAGATTGTATTAAGCACATAGGCCAGACGATAGGCAGCCTTGAGTGCCATCTCGTCGGAGAGTGCGTGCACCTTTGCAACATCCGCATCGGTTAATTTGCTGATATCGGTATCCTTTGGGGTAATCTTGTAGCTACGATGTGCTTGCTTGATGATATCGCGTGCCCAATCGTCGAGAGTACCCTTCTGCCACTTTTGCGCCTGCTTTGGCTTCACCTTATCAACCTCGGCAGCATAGGTGGCCACATCCCACTTGCCGCGCTTGAAGTTTGGTGAACCATCCCAGAAGCCGTGATAGCTCGTCTTCTTACCCTTGCGAAGGAGGCTATAGCGGTAGTGTGCAAACTCCTTCTTTGGGAAGCTGACGTGAACAGGACAATGGAGATCGGGCAGATAGTGCACCATATTGATAAGTCGCTGACGCACAACCGAATCGGGCAGATTCTTGTAGTTGCCATTACCTAACTCCTCGAGGGCATTTTTGAGGTATCCCATAGCTTTGCCCTTTGGTTTGCCGCCCCAATCGAGAGTGCGACCATCCGGCATAGCAGATATTCCGTGCTGACTATTCACAGACCTATACTCGGGCACTGAGCGCCAATAATCCATCCACGAAGCATAGTAGACGATGGTGTGTTTGAGGTAGTAGCGACACTTTGCCTTCGCCTCGGGTGTGAGATGTTGCTCGGCAACATAGGTGATGGCACTATGTCCGAAGCCTCCCCACGCCTTTGCGCTCTGCACGCCCATAACTGCTACGAGCGAAAGAATCAGAAGTGATAACTTTTTCATCGTATGTTCTATTTTAGGATTGTATTCATCAAGTAAGCCAAACGGTATCCCGCCTTGGCAACATTGTTGAGATGTAGATCTTCGAGATTGAGTCGTGGCTCGTGCTTGAGCACCATACCCGGCTGCGCCCACTCATACATAGGCTTTGCCAACACACCCATATCGTGCGCCCAGTCGCGCGGAGCGCCCTGCATAAGGGCCTCACGCTGCTTACCGAAACGAAGGTCGATATCGTAGGCGTAGTACTCCGACGACCAGCCCTGATGCCAGAAGCAGAAGTTGCTGCTCCAGAGCTTATGCCAGGTGAGCGGACCTCGCTTCTCGTGCTTCTTCGATCCCTCCTTGCCTGCAGTCCAAGTGAACGAGAAGTCGGCCTTCGACTGCTCGATGCCATCGATAGCAATGCACGATACGGTGTGAAGATTGACGATGAGTTTCTGCACCGCAACCAACGCCTTGTACTGCTCACCAGGGGTGTGGTTTGCGCGATTGCGAAGCACCTCAACAGCCCTCTCGAGTCGCACTACGATATCCTTCTCATCAGTGGTTGTCGAGTGCAATTCGGCGTCGAGCATTGCTCGTGCTGCACTATCTGCAACCCACTTATAATCAACGCTATTCTTCAATGCGGAGATACGATTAAACTCCGCCAACGCCTGCTTGTTCATATACTTGCGGGCGATGATGTACGACGCATTGTCGACCAAACCTGTCCACGCCTTGGCACTGAAAAACAGTGCCACGAAGGCTATTGCAAGAAATATTCTCTTCATATATTTGCCCTCCTTACTCTTTGAAAATATCGTTAATCATATATGCCAAGTGGTATGCACCCTTGAGGATCATCTCATCGGTGAGGCTATGCACCTCTGCCAACTTGGCCTTCGGCATACGATGTATCTCGGTGCCTTCAGGTGTGATGGCATAGAGGCGGTTTGCCTGCTTGAGAGCATCGTTAGCCCACTTTGCCACATTTCCCTTCATATACTTCTTCTGTAACTTTGGAGATATCACATCAATCTCCTTAGCATAACGCTCCATAGTCCACTTTGTGCGGCCAATATTCGGCGAACGATCCCAGAAGGTATGCAACGAGTAGCTCTTGCCCTTGAGTTTCAAGGTATATTTGCGCTCGGGGTGAAGTCCCTTCTTGAAAAAGGTGTGCACAGGGCAGTGGAAATCGGGCACCATATGAATCAGGTAGATAAGATTCTGGCGCACCAATGAATCTGGCAGATTCTTGTAGTTCTTCAACTCGTCCCATATACGCTGACTCTGATACTCGGCATACTTTTTCTTCGAGGTGTCGAGCTTCCAATTCTCATCTACATAGATGACGTGCCAAGCATTCGACTCCTTGTAGGGCTCGATATGACGCCACTGATCCATCCACGAAGCGTAGAATACGAACGAGTGCTGAAGGTAGTGCTCACACTTGGCCTTGGCCTCGGGTGTAAGATGTTGCTCGGCAATATATGCCGCACACGAGTGGCCATAACCACCCCAACCCTTTGCGGTAGCGATTGTTGCAACAATCGCAACAAGTAATAGTAGTTTTTTCATTTTATGCTCTATTTTAAGTTATCGTTCAATAACGCAGCCAGGCGGTAGGCAGCCTTACCTACGCACGACATATGGAAAAGATCATACGAGTGAATAGTTGCGTGCACAAACAGATTGTTCTCCTTGCGTAGATGCTCGTAGACAGATTTCGAGTAGTTGCCGACGTCGCCAACCCAATCGCGCAATGTGCCGGCCGAGAGTTCAGCCCTCTTGTCGCCAAACATCACGCCCAACTCCTCGAGCCACATCTCCGGTGAGTAGGCAGCGTGGAAGCTGACATAGCGGTATGTCCACAAAGTCTTCCAGCGGTACGGAATCTTCTTTCCGCCCTTGCCACGAGCCGAGCCCTTGGTCATCATAAACTCGAAATCGGTACCCGAGAGCGGATACTCCTCGAGTGCTACATTCGAGAGGTTGTGCATATCAATCACCAGATTCATCACGGTCTTGATTGCAAAGCTAACCTCCGACTTACTATGCTTTGTGCGGTTACGCATCACCTCCAAAGCCTTTTCGATCTGCACCAAGGCATCGTTATCGTCCTTTGCCGCTGGTTGCAGGTTGCTATCGAGATGGAGCGTGTGCCAACCCTCGGTGTGAAGCAAGCGGTTAGCCTTGCGCTGCGCTACGAGGTAACCCTCAGCCTTTGTTATGTCGTCGCCAACATATTGTGCCACCAGGCTCTTGGTCTCGGGTGTGAGATGCTTCTGAGCAAAGAGCAATACGCCCTTATCCATACTGTGTGACCACGCCCCTGCCGAGAATAGGCCGGCAAAGAGTGCTACTGTCAATATAATTATCCTCTTCATAGTCGTTACTCCTTAAATATTTCGTTCAACACTCCGGCTAAGCGGTAAGCTGCCAACATAACCTGACGATCCACAACATTGTGGATGGCTGTTCTCTCCTCCTTGCTCAACTTCGCAACATCAGTTCCCTCCGGTGTGAGGTTGAAACATTTGCGTGCGACATTGGCTGTCTCTTGAGTCCAAGTGTAGCCATCACCCTTCTGCGCCTTCTTTGCCTGTTTTGGGCTAAGTTTAGGCATCTGTGCATAGTACCTATCGGCGGTCCAGCCCTTACGCCAAGTACCGGGCGAGCCATCCCAGAAACCGTGATAACCCTGCTTCTTGCCCCTCCTCTTCAACGAATATAAGTACTGCGGATGCGACTCCTTGTTCCAACGCACGTGCACAGGGCAGTGGTGGTCGCCAATCATATGGATAAGGTACTGAAGATTGATTTTGACCAACGAATCGGACATCTGCTTGTACTTGCCATCCTTCATCTCGTCGAAGATACGCACGATGTGGAATGCACCTGTTGTGGTCAAACCCTTCATCACCTTGCCCTTGGCATCGATATTGGTGCTATGCCACTCGTCACAAGCAGTGTATGGCTTGATCGAACGATAGGCATCCATCCACGAAGCCTGATATGTGATAGTTGTACCGAGATATTGACGACACTTCTGTCGAACCTCAGGCTCGACCAACTGCTCGGCTGCATAGGCGATTGCAGAGTGACCAAATCCACCCCACGCCCAGACGCTCTGCGTAGCTATGGTAGCCACAAACAGAAGCAAAAGTTTGAATAGTTTTTTGTTCATTTTATAGATAGTTTAAGAGTTAATCTATTTTTCGGTTGCTCTATTCATCTTCACTTCAAATTCTCGTTGAGCAACACCGCAATTCGATATGCCGCACGAGCCAAGCAACTCATATGGAACTCTTCGTGGGCTTGAATGGTTGGGTGAAGGAAGTTACCATTACCAGCCTCCAAAACGCCATAAATATCCTTGGTGTACTGACCAACATCGTTAGCCCAATCCTTCAAAGTACCCTTCGAGTACTCCTCTTTTTTGTCGCCGTGCATAATCACAATATCCTTTGCCCACATCTGTGGCGAGTAAGCTCCGTGATAGGTAACATAGCGATGAGTCCAGAGCGACTTCCACGAATATGGGGTAATAGTAGCCTTTCTACCGTTTGCCGTACCCTTCGATGTGCCGACCTTGAAGTCGTCGAGGTGCGAGAGCGGAATATCCTCGATAACAACATTCGAGAGGTTGTGCATATCTACGATAAGGTTCATCACAGTATGAACTGCGAAGCTTACCACTGCATCGTCGTGATCCTTGCGATTGCGGATAATCTCCAACGCCTTCTCAATCTGAACATAAGCGTCGTTTTCATCCTTTGCAGCAGGCTGAAGCGATGCGTCAAGGTGGAGCTTATGCCAGCCAGCCGATTCGAGATGACGGCCATTCTTACGGTGCCAAGCCAGGTGGTTCGAAGCCTTGGTTACATTCTCATTAACATAGTACTGCACCAAGCGAAGAGTCTTGGGGTTATAGTTCTGTGCTGCCACCAAATAGACCGCCTTATCGTAGGCTGTATTCCACGCTTTAGCCGAAAATGTTGCAGCAAGAAGCAACGCTGCCAATACAATCTTTTTCATAACTATTTCTTGCCCGTTTTATACTCTTTATCTGTAAAAATATCGTTCAAGACACCCGCCAAGCGATATGCTGCATAGAGCATCTGCTTATCGACAATCTGGTGTACAGTTTCGATCGTCTCTTTGCTCAACTTTGTAACCTCGGTATCCTTTGGTATTACTGTAAAGCAGTAGCGCGATACATCGGCAGTCTCCTGTGTCCAGTCGTAGCCCGAGCCCTTCTGCACCTTCTTAGCCTTGCCCTTTGGCAATACGCCCATCTCCTCGCTATACTTCTCGCATGTCCAACCCTTGCGACCATAAGCTGGCGAGCCGTCCCAGAAACTATGATAGCCATACTTTTGCCCCTTTCTCTTTAGGTTGTATGAGAATGCTGGATGCTCCTTTCTATTCCAACGCACGTGTACGGGACAGTGGTGGTCGCCAATCATATGGATAAGGTACTGCAAGTTAATCTTCACCAATGAGTCAGGCATTGTCTTGTAGGCACCACCTGCCATCTCTTTGCGGATACGCTCGATATGATAGGCACCAGTCGTCGGTTTACCCTTAACTACTTTGTAGTTAGCATCTATATTTGTGCTGTGCCACTTATCGCACTCGGTATAGCCCTCGATCGAGCGATACTGATCCATCCACGATGCGTGGTAAGCGAGCGAGGCACGAAGGTAATGGTAACACTTCTCCTTAACCTCAGGTGTGAGGAGTTCCTCTGCTTTGTGGGCAATTACAGCGTGGCCGACATTAGCCCAAGCCAATGCTCGCTCGGTGATAAACATTGTAGCCACCACCACAAGCAAAGATTTCAAAAACGCTCTATTCATAATTTAATGGGTAGTTTGTAGGTTAATTTTTCTATTTCGTAGCCTCGTTCATAAGGGCTGCGATGCGGAATGCTGCACGAGCAACTCCGGCATAGAAACGCTCCTCTTCTTCGGCGTGTGCCTGACGAGAGAGCGAGCAATATGGAGCGGCCCAATCGTAGAGAGGCTTAACAAGCTTACCCATATCGATGGCCCAATCGCGGATGGTGCCCGCCATATATTGCTCCTTGTAGCGGCCGTGACACACTTTCAGATCGCGCACGTGCATCTCTGCCGACCAATTCGAGTGGAATACCGAGAAGCCATACGACCAGAAGTGCTTCCACTTGCGGGCACGGAACTTCTCCTTCTTGCCATAGCCACCCATCGACTGCTGAAACTCGAAATCCTCCTTCGAATATGGGTACTCCTCGAGTGATACATTACCAACATTGTGCATCTCGATGGTGAGCTCGATGATTTTGCGGATTGCCAACTCCACCTCGGCTTTATCCTTCGAAGCACGATTCTTGACCGTCTCGACCGCCTTCTCAAGTTGTGCGACGGCGTTTTTATCGTCGTTGACAACGACCTTCATATCCATATCGAGCGCGACGGTACGCCACTCGGCAGATTCGGCCATCTCACCCCTCTTGCGAGCCTGCTCGAAGGTCTGAATCTGTTGACGGATATTCTCGCCGAGATACTTTTTCATCTCCGACTGTGCCACAGGTGTCATATTCTCGAATGCAAGCAACAGTGCCGCTTGGTCGTAGACCCAATTCCAGGCCTGTGCCGAATGTACGCCCACGAGAAGAGCGAGTGTAATAATTATCTTCTTCATATCGAGCCCTCCTATTTGCTGAAAATTTGATTCATAACATAGGCCAAGCGATAGCCCGCCTTTACAGCCTCCTCATCGCAGATGCGACGCATCTCCTCACGATCCGCCTTCGAGTACTTCTGCACATTCGACCCCTTTGGAGTGAGCTCGAAGGTGCGCTCGGCGTTCGGAAGGCTCGTCACCGCCCACTTGTATGGCGTACCCTTGCATATCTTCTTTATCTCCTTCTCGGAGAGGGTTGCCATCTTGTTGGCATAGTAGGTCGCAGTCCACTTCTTGCGACCATAGGTTATAGCGGTGTTATCCCAATACTTGTGGAAACTCTCCTTGCCACCCTTGTTATTGGTGAGGTGGTAGTAGTATTGGGGATGCGACTTCTTGGGCCATACATTGTGGCAAGGACAGTGCATATCTGCCACCAGATGAATGAGATAGAGCAGATTGAGTCGTACCTCCTCATCGGTCATATTGCGATAGTTCTTCATCGCCTTCCAGATGCGGGTGGTCTGGTATGCCGCACACTTATCGTTGGTCATATCCACCGCACCGCTCTCGTCCATCCAGTTGCTATGCCACTTGCCCGATGGGCGATATGGATCGGTATAACGGAACTGATCCATCCAAATCGCGTAAAATGGCAACGAGTGGTTCAAATAGTGGTGAATCTGCTCGCGTGCCTTGTCGGTAAGGTTGCGCTCGGCAATCTCCGTAATGGCAGAGTGAGCGAAGCCACCCCACGCCATAGCTCTGCCCGATGTCAGCAGGGCTGCAATGGTCAAAACTGCTATAACAATCTTTCTCATCTTATATGGTTTATCGTAAAACTTCATTCAAAACTACACCCAATCGATAGGCAGCCTTTGCCATCAGACGATCGTGAATATACTCGTACTCATTCACACGCTCCTGTGTAAGGATGTGATTCTCAGCGAGATTCTCGGCATAGATGGCGCGATACTCCTTCACAACATCCTCAACCCACGCCGTGAGCTCACCCTCGATGAACGAGGCACGGAATCGAGAGTGGAAGAGGTCGATATCGTAGGCATACATCTCGGGAGTAAAGAGGTGGTGGCGACCAGGGAAGTAGCTGTTCCACATAGCACGCCACTTAACCTTTGTGTAGCGAGCCAACTTACCCTCGCGGTTGTTCCAACGACGCACGATATAGTTCTCGTGCGAGAAGTCGTTACCCTTGATGCGAAGGCTCGGCACAGAGTGCAAATCGGCAATAGCTTTAGCAAGCGAGAGGATAGCCTCGCCATCCTTCTTGTTGCTGCGAAGGCGCTCGATGCTCTTCTCCACCAAAACCAAAGCGTCATCCTCGACAGCACGAAGTGGCACAAAGTTCTCATCTACCGCAAAGGTCAGTGCCGCCATCTCGGAGAGGGATGCAGTGGCCAACTCTCCACCGAGGGCCTTCTGCACATTACTCTTTACCTCAGGCGAGAGTTGTTGCGAGGCGAGCGTCATAATTGCGGCATACGAACTCTTGTTCCAAGCCCCTGCCGACACGGTCAGCACGAGCAACGATAGTGTCAATATAATTCGTTTCATAGCGTCTACTCCTTGAAAACATCGTTAAGAATATGTGCCAGACGATAGCCTGCATAGGCCATCTGCTGATAGGTGAGGGCCGTGAGCTGCTCGCGCTGATTTTCACTCAACTCGGCAACATCGGTATCGCGCGGAACAATCTTGTAGGAGCGCAATGTCTCCTTGGTGATACCTGCGAGCCAATCGTTGGCATCGCCTTTGCAGATCTTGGCACGCTGCTTCTCGTTGTAGGTGTCAACCTCCTCGAGCCAACCCGGAATATCACGCTTCGGGAAGAGGATGGCGGTGATGCTATCCCACAATGCGTGGTAGGAGTACTTCTTGCCCTTGCGCTGAAGACGATAGCGGTTGTAGACCGTTGTCTCCTCGTAGGTAGGCTTATCCTCGATAGGTATAGCAACGTGGGCAGGGCAGTGCATATCGCCCATCATATGTATGAGTGCGCGAATCTTGAATGCCACCAACGAATCGGGCATACTCTTGTAGGAGGTACGCAACTCGTTGTGGAACTCGTTGATGCGGTATGCCGCACTCTTGAGCACCGCCTCGGGTTTAAGGACCTGACTACTATAGTCGCCCGTATACTTGCGATTCGGATAGGCATAGCCTATGTGCCAATGGGCAGTACCCTTGAATGGCTTGGTGTAACGCCAATGATCCATATACGACGCCTCATAAGCGAGCGTATGGTGGATGTAGTGGTGACACTTCTCCCTCGCCTCGGGCGTAAGGTGTGTCTCTGCAATGTAGCCAATGATGGAGTGTCCCGGACCTCCCCACGCCATAGCACTATTGCAAACAAAGAGTAGTGCAGCTATCAATATTGCGAAAAATCTCTTGTTCATATCTAATATATGTTAGATGAGTCTCTATTTAAATATATCATTCAGGAGTGCAGCCAAACGGAAACCTGCCTTTGCCATAATGCGGTCATTCGTAGTTTCATACTCCAACATCTTCAATTTATCGACCACCATACCCGGCTTTGCCTCGGCAAGTTGTTTAGAGAGTTCAGCTCCTATATCTGCTGCCCAATTACGAATTGTTCCGGCCGAGAATTCCTCCTTATCGGCTCCGTGGCATATTGCCAAATCCTCGGCATACATATCTGCCGTATAACCATAGTGGCGAAGTATAATGGCGCGATTCCACAAGGTCTGCCACTTGTACTTACGCATTTTATTTGCATTCACATAGGCAGCTGCGCCAAGCGAAAGTTGTACAAAGAACCCCTTTGTCAGCTCGTTACCCTCGATAGAGATATTGCCAAAGGTGTGGAGAAGAATCATATTGTAGGTGATGGTACGCATAGCCTCGATCTGCTCCTGCTCGCTATGGTCTGCACGATTACGCAACACCTCAGCCGCTCTCTCCATTTGCACCACAACATCGCCCTCGTAGGTGGTTGTTGAGCGCAAATCGGCATCGAGCGACACCCTATTCCAACGCACATCGGTAGGTTTTTCGCTCTTCTCGGCAGGATACTTCTTACTCAAACGCCAAATACGAGAGTTCTCTCTGCGCGCCTCGGCTGTCATAAATTGCTGCGCAAAGATGCGAGTAGCAGGATTGCCGATACCGCTCCAAGCTTGTGTCGAAGTAATCGATGCAAGCGAGACTAAAAAAAGTATTACAAATCTCTTCATATCCTACTCCTTGAAAATATCGTTAATAACATATGCCAAGCGGTAAGCTCCGCGCAGAATTTGCAAATCTACGATCTCGACCATTCGTGCAACATTCTCGGATGGCATCTCATCCAACTCGGTATGACGAATTAGCAACGAGTATGGCTCGCGCATATCCTTACCATTCTGCTTTGCCCACTGCTCAGGAGTACCCTTGCAGATCTTGGCAATCTGCTTCGGCGAGAGTTTGTCGAGGTTTTTCTGATAGTCTTGACAGGTCCAGCCTTTGTGGAAATAGGTTGAAGCCGAGCTATCCCAGAACTTATGCCAATGAACCTTCTTACCTTTGTAAAAAATCGAAAAACGCTTAAACTGCGGATTAGGGTCTGCATCGTACATACAATGCGATGGGCAATGCATATCACCCACCATATGGACAAGGAGTTTGAGATTGACAATAATGGTTGAATCGTCGAGTCTCTTGTAGCCACCATTACGCATATCATTCCAGATACGCGAGATGTGGGTTATGGCATTTCTGCCATCGCGATACTGAAAACGATTCTTTGCATCGTACTGCACCGAGTGCCAAAAGCGAGTTTCGGCATACTCCTTAGACCACGCCACCTCGTCTTGCCAACTTGCATAGTAGGCAAGGGTGTGGCGAAGGTAATGGTTGCGCTTTGCCTTCGCTTCCTCAGTAAGGTGCTGGTCGGCAATATGACAAATAGCATTATGCGTAAGACCGCTCCACGCCAAAGCACTATTGCAAACAAAGAGTAGTGCAACTATCAGTATTGCGAAAAATCTCTTGTTCATCTTTTAGAGAGTCTACTTCAACGCACCATTCAAAAGCACAGCCAAACGGTAGCCCGCGCGAGCCATCATCTCGTAGTTGATCATCTCAAGCTCATTGCGCTCGCGACGAGTCATCACATACTCAGGGGTAATCTTGCGATACATCTTAGCAGCACGCATACCAATCTGCAACACCCAATCCTGCAATGTGCCGGCCGAGAGCTCTGCACGATGTGCGCCGAGGCAAAGCTCGATATCCTCCGCCCACAATGCGCCCGAGAAGCCCGAGTGCCAAGCAGGATAGCTATACCACATACGCGAATACTTGAGCTTGGTTGCCACCTTACGCTTGCCTATATCGCCACCATAGCACGAGAAAGAGAAGTCCTTCTGCGAGTGAGGGATATTCTCGATACGCACATTGGCGAGGTTGTGGATATCACACATAAGGTTGATCGCCACACGCAACGCCTTAGTCACCTCGTTCGAGTTGTGCGACTTGTGATTGCGAATCACCTCAACAGCCTGTTGCAACGCTACCAAAGCATCGTCACCCTCGACTTTCAGCGGACGCAAGTTCATACCAAGGTGGAGGAAGTGAATCTCCGGAGTATGCTTTGCGGTCTTCTTCTGCTCGAGTGTATAGAGGTAGTGTACATCATCGAAGTAGTCCGATCCCAAGTGCTTGTCGACAAGTGCCTTTGCCTCTGCCGAAAGATGCTTCGAAGCCAACACCATCACACCCTCATCGGAACGCTTGTCCCAAGCGTATGCTGCCGATGCGGTGAGAGCAAGCACCAATACCAAAAATATCTTTTTCATAATTGTCTTTAAGTTTTAAGTTTGTTATTCGAAAATCGTGTTAAGTATATAAGCCAAGCGATATGCCGCCTTCATTGCCATCTCATCGGCCAAGGTTGTTACAGCGGCACTCTCCTCTGCGGTGAGTTTTGTAATCTCCTTGTCGGCGGTAGTGATTGAGTAGATGCGGTGGGTATTCTTCAGAATATCGCGTCCCCAATAGTCATAATCGCCCCTCTTGATAATCTTCTTTGCCTGCTTCGGCGATATCTTATCGACCTCGGCAGCATACATCTCGTAGGTCCATCCCCTACGCTTGTAGGCAGGCGACGCATCCCAGAAACCGTGCATATTGACCGACTTTCCCTTGCGCTTTACCGTGTAACGATAGTGCTGAAAGGTACTCTTCGGAAACTGCACGTGCACAGGGCAGTGCATATCGGCAACGCTGTGTATCAGATAGATAATATTCTGGCGCACAACCGAATCGGGCAGACTCCTGTAGTTGCGCATATCCTCGACAATGCGCTTGACCTGAATCATTGCCTGACCATTTGCTCGCTCTCCCTGAATATCCCAGCGGAGTTTTCCCTTCTCGTCGGACTTGATGCCGTGCCACATATTCGTTGGATGGAACGGAGGCACTGCACGCCAATGGTCCATCCACGAGGCGTAGAACGGGAGCGTATGGCGGAGGTAGCGACGCACCTCGCTCTTTGCCTCGGCCGAGAGATGTTGCTCGGCAACATAGGCAATTGCTCCGTGGCCAAACGAATCCCACGCCATAGCCTTATGGGTGGCCAGGAGCATAACAATCGCAGAGATTATGGCTACTGCTCGTTTCATATACCTATATATAATAGCTGTGACTACTTCTTCTCAACAAAGATTTGGTTAAGTACCCAAGCCAGACGATATGCCGCCTTTATAGCCATCTCGTCAGCCAACGCCAACACCTCGGCACTCTCCTCGGCGGTAAGCTTGGTCAACTCCTTGTCGGCATAAGTTATCGCATAGGCACGGTGACCGTTCTTGATAATGTCGCGTCCCCAATGGTCGAGATTACCCTTCTTGATAATCTTCTTCTCCTGCTTGGCGGTGATCTTATCAACCTCAGCAGCATACTTCTCGTAGGTCCAACCCTTGCGCTTGTAGCCTGGCGAACCATCCCAGAAACCGTGCATCTTCACAGGCTTACCCTTCTGAAGAACATCGTAGCGGTACTCGGGATACTCCTTGCGCGAGTAGCCTACGTGTACAGGACAGTGCATATCGGGCAGTGCGTGCACCAAGATCAAGAGATTGTGGCGCACAATCGAGTCGGGCAAGTTGCGATACTTGCCTTCACCCATCGTCTTGAGGATATTGACAACCTGACCCATAGCCTTGCCATCGCCCTTCTGCCAATCGACCTGACCCTCAATCGATGAGAATCCGTGCCAGGCATTGGTTGGGTGAAACGGTGGCACAGCACGCCAATGGTCCATCCACGAGGCGTAGAACGGAAGCGTATGGCGAAGGTAGCGACGCACCTCCCCCTTTGCATACGGTGTGAGGTGTTGCTCAGCCACATATGCTATAGCGCCGTGTCCGAAACCACCCCACGCCTTTGCGCTCTGCACACCCAGAGTGGCAACGAGCGCAATGAGGATAATTGAAATCTTTTTCATATAAGGTCTCATTTATTGTCTATTTGAAAATCTCGTTCAACAAAGCAGCCAAACGGTACGAAGCCTTAGCCATACACTTGGTGTGGTTGAACTCCTGAAGCTGAAGAATCTGTGTAGGAACAACTGCACCCGGGGTAATAGACTCCAAGGCGCGTACTACATCCTCGCCTGTATTCTCTGCCCAGAAGCGTGGTGTACCCTTCTCGTACTCTGCCTTCTTGGCATTAGCGTAGATGTCGATATCGTCGCCATAGTACTGCGGCGAGAAGAAGCTGTGGCGATTGCAGAAGGCGTTGTTCCAGAAGGAGTACCACTGCGACTTCCAAGCCTTGTAACGCTTACCCTCCAACTCGTTCCAGTGCATAAACTGGAAACCCTTGCTAGCCTGGATGCCATCGATGTGGATGTGCGAGATGCAGTGGATATCGCCTGTAAGGTGGATTACGGTACGCAAAGCGTCCTTAACCTCGGCAGGAGTATGCGCTGCACGATTACGCAACACCTCGATATTCTTCTCGAGTACCACTACGCCATCGTTTGCGTCAGTTGTAACCGACTTGCCATTCTCGGCAAGCACAAAGAAGTGCCACGACTTGGTCTCGGGTGCGCTCTTGCGAAGTGTGTTGAGCCATACCGCCTCCTCGACCATACCGGTGCCAAGGATTGCCTTAACCTCACTCTTTGCCTTGTCGCTGAGATACTTATCGGCCAAAGCCGCAATGGTCTGGTGACCAAATGGGTTGAATGCCACTGCTGCGTTTGCCACTACCAAGGCAAACATTGTGAATATAATCTTTTTCATTATTGTTCAGGTTCTAGTTGTTTATTTTGCAAAAAGTTTGTTGAGTGTTGCCGCCAATCGGTAGCCTGCGTATGCGAGCTGCTGATACATAAGGTCGTTGATGCGCTCGCGACGCTCCTTCGACATCTTGGTGAGCTCCTCGTGGCGCTCCCAGAAGTCGAACATCACCACCTCGCGCCTAGCATTGTCCACACTCCACTTGTAGACATTGCCCTTGCTGATCTTCTTGATCTGCTTTGGCGAGTAGGTGTCACAAGCCTTCAAGTAGTCGTCAGCCTTCCACTTTGGATTCATAATCTGCGGTGCCGCATCCCAGAACTTGTGGTAGTCGTACTTCTTACCCTTAACAAAGATTGACACACCCTTCACGCCACGCTGCTGCAAGAAGTCCTTCGAGTAGGCCATATGGCAAGGGCAGTGCATATCGCCCACCATATGGATGAGGAGTTTGAGGTTGACAGCAACCAGCGAGTCGCTCATCTGCTTGTACTTACCCTTCTCCATCTCCTTGACAATGCGGTTGATCTGAGTCACAGCGTCGCGCGAAACATTGCCCTTGGAACCTATGGTCACAAAGTTCTTGTTTACACGATTCATATGCCAATGGGTAATCTCCTCGAATGGGTGGCTATTGCGCCAATAGTCCTGCCACGACGAGTAGTGTGGCAACGAGAACTGAAGATACTGCTCACACTTTGCCTTCGCCTCGGGGGTGAGATGTTTCTCGGCAATAAATGCCACTGCGTGGTGTCCCCAAGTTCCCCACGCCTTTGCGCTCTGCACACCAAACAGTACCACAAGCGCAATCACTGATGTAATAATCTTCTTCATTGTAGTAGTATTTTTATTATTTTAGTTGTTTCGTTCATCGGTCTATTTGAATATATCGTTGAGAAGAGCAGCCAAACGATAGGCTGCCTTGGCCATACAACGATTGTGTACCGGCTCCTGACGCTCATTCATCTGTGCAGGCACGACCTTCCCCGGTTGGAAGGTCTCGAGCGCACGGAGAACATCCTCGCCCACATTCTCGACCCAAAAACGAGGTGTACCCTTCTCGTACTCTGCCTTCTTCTCATTGGCAAAAATATCGATGTCGTCACCATAGTATTGAGGGGTAAATAGTGTATAACGCCCTGCAAACTTGTTCTCCCAGAGTTTGTACCAACTTGTGTCGTAGGTCTTGCTGCAATAGAAGCCTTTGCCCTCGGCAGTAAGTTCGTTCCAGGTCTTGTAGGTAAAACCCTTTGTCGGCTCGTTGCCATCGATATAGATGTGCGATATGCAGTGCAAATCGCCGACAAGGTGAATCACGGTACGAAGCGAGGCCTGAACAAGCGAGTCGCTCTGATTTGCACGATCGCGCAATACCGCAATCGACTTCTCGAGCTGAACAATACCATCGTTCTCGGCCATTGTGGTCGACTTACCATTGGCGTCGAGCGTAGTAGTGTGCCAACCATTAGTGTGGGTCAAACCCTGCTTCTTGCGCAAAGTATTCAACCAGGTTGAAGCCTTGACCATATCGGTTTTGAGGATCGCCTTAACCTCCTTCTTGGCGTTATCGGAGAGATATTTATCGGCCAATGCCGCTATGGATTGGTGTCCGAAAGCATTGAATGCCAATGCGTCACCCACAAACAATATCGACGACGCTATAAGTAATACTATCTTTTTCATATAACTTTTCACCCCCATTTATTTGCTGAAAATCTTGTTGAGTACCGAAGCCAAACGATAACCCGCAAAAGCCAACTGCTCGTGCAATGTCTCATCGATATTCTTACGCTGCTCCTTGCTGAGCTTTGTAAATTCTGCTCCGCGCTCCCAATAGCTCGCTGTCTTCAGTATATTATTTGCGTTCTGTACGCTCCACTTGTAGGGATTTCCCTTGCAAATCTTCTTTATCTCCTTTGGCGAGTAGGTATCATACGCCTTAACAAAGCGGTCGGCCTTCCACTTCGGATGCATATATTGTGGACTCGCATCCCAGAACTTGTGACGGCCACACTTCTTGCCCTTAACCTTTATGGAGTAACTCGCCATACCAAAATCCTTGGTATATACAATGTGGCTTGGGCAGTGCATATCACCCACCATATGGATCAGAAGTTTGAGGTTTACGGCCACCAACGAGTCGGACATCTGCTTATACTTGCCCTTCTCCATCTCCTTGATAATGCGATTGACCTGATATGCGGCATCGCGAGTCTCATCGCCCTTGTAGCCGATGACATCGAATTTCTTGTTTACATAGCTCGAATGCCAGAAGCTAATCTCCTTGAACGGATCGCTGTGTCGCCAATAGTCCTGCCAGGATGAGAAATGTGGCAAATTCTGCTTAAGATAGTGCTGACACTTCGCATTCGCCTCGGGTGTCAAGTGTTTCTCGGCAATGTAGGCAGCGATGTGGTGACCCCAGCTACCCCAAGCCATTGCGCTCTGCACACAACACAGAGCTACACAAGCTACAATAAAGGTTGTTATCTTCTGCTTCATATTAAAAAGTTATTTGAAAATATCGTTCAATAGAGCGGCCAGACGATAACCCGCCTTGGCCATACACTTGTCGTAGAGATACTCGTAGTTGTTGTAATCGATCATCGACACCTCGGCGCCCGGAGATACAACCTCGAGGCAACGAACTACATCCTCGCCAACATTCTCGGCCCAGAAGCGCGGTGTACCCTTCTCGTACTCGCTCTTCTTGTCGCCTGCAAAGATCTCGACATCGGTAGCATAGTAGTCGGCCGAGAATACATCGTGGCGATTTGCGTAGTTGTGCCACATATTTCTCCACGACATCTCCGACTTCTTCTTGCGACTAACGAGTGTAAACTTAAAGCCCTTGGTCGCCTCGTTACCCTCGATGCGGATATTAGAAGGGTTGTGGATGTCGCCAACGATCTGAATGACCGTGTGCAACGATGCCAACACCAACGAGTCGCTCTCGTTCTTGCGGTTGCGAAGCACCTTCACAGCACTCTCGAGTGCCACAATGCCGTCGTTTGCATCGGTTGTTACAGACTTACCCTCGGCGTTGAGCGTAGTGTACTGCCACTGCTGAACATATGCCAAATCGACTCTCTTGCGCAGAGAGTAGAGCCACATAGCGTGCTTGCTCATATCCGACTTAAGGATGTTTTGAACCTCCGTCTTGGCCTTATCGGTGAGATGGCGCTGCGCCAAAGCGGCAATGGTCTGGTGACCAAGCGACTTGAATGCATAAGCCTCGCTTGTCACCATTGCCAAGGCAAACAGAACTGCTATAATCTTTTTCATCATTTGTTCCTCCTATTATTTGAAAATACGATTGAGAATGTGAGCCAAACGATAGCCACCCACAGCCAACTGCTTGTGAGTCATATCCTCAATGACTTGACGCCTCTCCTTGCTCATCTTCTTGAAATCTTCGCCCTCGTTCCAATAGTCGAATGTCTCGACCATCTTGCACGCATTGGCATAGCCCCACTTGTAAGGATCACCCTTGCAGAACTTCTTAATCTGCTTCTCCGAGTAGGTGTCGTAGGCCTTGGCAAACTGCTCAATACGCCACTTCGGATGGAGGTACATAGGTGCACCATCCCAGAACTTGTGACGAGCAACCTTTTTTCCGCCAATCTTGAGCGACATCTTCACCGGGAAGTTCATCTCCTTCGGATAGGTCACGTGACCAGGGCAGTGCATATCGGTCACCATATGGATGAGGAGTTTGAGGTTCATAGCCACAATCGAGTCGGGCATATTGAGGTATTGGCCCTTCTCCATCTGTCGTGTAATCTTGTCGACACGCGACACAGGATCACGATCGGGGTTACCCTTGCCACGCAACGAGAAATCCTTGTTCACATAGTGCGAGTGGGCGGTGCAAATCTCACCAAAGCCCTCGCAGTTACGCCAATAGTCCTGCCACGAAGCGTGGTACGGAAGCGTGTGCTTCAAGTAACGACGACACTCCGAGTTGGCCTTCTCGGTGAGGTGCTGCTCGGCAATGTAGGCCGAAATGCGATGTCCCCACTTACCCCAAGCCATTGCGCTCTGCGACACCACAAGTGCCAAGAGCAGAAGCGTTAGGTTTCGTAAAGTTTTCATAGGTTGGTTTTATTTTATTTCAATGTTTGATTCAAAACATCAGCAAGGCGGAATGCCGCCTTGTACATAAGGCTGTTGTTCACCTCCTCGAGATTTGTTATCTGCATACGACCGACCTCGGCATTAGGCTTAAAGACCTTAAGCGACTTGAGTACCACCTCACCTGTCTGCTCTGCCCAAAGGCGAGGAGCCACAGGTTGCTTCTTGAACTGCTTGGCCATACCCTTGGTTGCGATGTGCCAATCGTAGATATACATATCTGCCGACCAAGCACCCAACTGCTTGTGGAAGAGGTTGTGCCACATCGACTGCCACTCACGCTTGTCAACCTTGAACCAACGCGAAGTGCGTGGTCGACCATTCTCGCGACCAAACTTGAAGTCACCCTCGAGATGTTTGTCGATAAGGATATTTGCCGGACAGTGGATGTCGACCGTATGCTCCGCTACGGCCAACAACGCCGACTTACGCTCCTCGGCCGATGCACCCTTTGTGCGGAGCGTTGCCAACGCCTTCTCCAACACCACGACTCCATCCTTTGCATCGGTAGTGACCGACTTTCCGCCCTCGTTAAGACGGGTCTTGCTCTTGCCCTTTTGTGCGAACTCAATCGACGAAAGTGGCGCACCCAGCACCGCCTCAACCTCCTTCTGTGCCTTGCGCGAGAGGTTCTCCTCGGCAAGCATCAGAATAGCCTTGTTCACCTCGGTGGTCCACGCCGAGGCCTCAACTGCAACAGCTGCCATAGCTGCCAAAATCAGATATCTTAACTTCATACTCTATCCTCTATTTGAAAATTTGGTTCATAACATAGGCCAGACGATAGCCCGCCTTGACACGCAACTCGTCGGTAATCTCCTTCAGGCGGAACTTGTTCTGCTCGGGGAGGTCACGATAGTCGATGGTTGGCGAAAGCAGTGTGTAGCACTCCTTGAATACCGGGGTATTCTGCTTCACCCAATCGCCCATATCGCCCTGACACAACTCGGCAATCTCCGCTTTGGTCAATCGGCAATACTTGTGGTAGAACTCATCCGAGGTCTTACCCTTGTTGAAGCGACCATAGCACTTATCGATAAATCCGTGGAAGCGGATAGGCTCGTCGTAGGCCTTCATCTCGTACTGCTTCAAGCCATAGTAGAATACGTGGCCCGGGCAGTGCATATCGCCCACCATATGGATGAGGCACTTGAGGTTGACCGTAACTGCCGAATCGGGCATATTGCGGTAGTGCTCGAGATTGGCGAGCATCTGCTCCATTCGTGCCACACCGTGGTCATCGGGGGTGAGAGGCGCAAGGAAGTCGGCAATATCGCCTGCCACCTGACCTGGTACAAACTCACCATCCTTGATGCCCACTGCGTGCCAACGGGCAGTGTGGTGATACTCGTGCGAGTAACGCCACTGATCGAGCCACGAGGCGTAATAGGCCAACGAGTGACCCAAGTACTTGCTGCACATCTTACGCGCCTTAGGCGTAAGGTGACGGTCGGCAATATGGCCAATGGTACCGTGTCCCGAAGCATCCCACGCATAGGCGCGAGGTGCAGACAAGAGCGCAACCAAAGCCAACACTGCAATCAATAATCTCTTCATAACTACTCTCTATTTTTTGAATCTATACAAATCGTTACCGGTCCGTCATTCACGAGCGACACCTTCATATCGGCACCAAACTCGCCGTGCTCGACCTCTGAGCCAAGCACTCCCGAGAGGGTTGCCAAGAACTTCTCGTACATAGGGCGCGCGAAAACTTCACCCGCCGAGCGGATATACGATGGACGGTTGCCCTTCTTGGTCGAGGCAAAGAGCGTAAACTGACTTATCACAATCACCCTACCCTCGGTCTGCTGAATGTCGAGATTCATCACCCCATTCTCATCATCAAAGATGCGTAGACGCGAAATCTTGCCGCACAACCAGTCGATATCCTCCTGTGTGTCGGCATCCTCGATGCCGAGCAGGATAGCCATACCCTTGCCTATCTCGCCGATGATTCGACCCTCGACCTCGACACTGCATCGTTGCACCCTCTGTATTATGATACGCATAACTGCTTTTTGTTAAATCTACCTGAAAATCTCGTTCACAATATGCGCCAGGCGATAGCCCGCCTCGACGTGGAGTCTGTCAGTTATCTCACCTACTCGCTTTTGCTCCGCATCGGACAACTCTCTGAAATCTCGACCCTTTGGCAGGAGCTTATAACACTCGCGGTACTGCGGGAAATTGCTTCGAATCCACTCCTCGACACTACCACCACACAACAGCTCGACCTCCGCCTTGCTCAAGCGGCAGTTCGTATCGAAGAATCTGACTGGTGAAACGCCCTTGTTGAAGCGGGCATAGGCGGCATCGAAGAAGTTGTGGTAGTGGACACGCTTGCCTCCATCCTTGATATAGTACTGCATCGACTGGTCGGCAAAGAAGGTGTGTCCCGGGCAGTGCATATCGCCCACAAGATGAATCATACACTTGAGGTTTACCGCCACCGTCGAGTCCGACAAGTTGCGATACCCCTTCATCTGCTCCATAATCTGCTCCAATCGAACAATGCCATAGTCATCGTTCTGCAATGGTGTGCCATAGAAGGCTTTCGAGCCGGTGAGGTCCGATGGCATAAGTGTATTATCCTTAACTCCCACCGAGTGCCAACGCGCAGTGTGGTGGTAGGCATCGACATAGCGCACCTGATCCATCCACGAAGCGTAGTAGGCGAGCGAATGACCAAGATAGCGACTCACCATCTTGCGAGCTTTGGGCGTGAGGTTGCGATCTGCAATGTGGCCGATTGTTGTATGACCTTTTGCATCCCAGCCATACACGCTCTGCGCCGACAATAGAGCCACAAGGGCCACAACCAATATCTTAACTGCACCTCTCATACTCTACTGCACACTCTCATCAAAGTATCGCCACAGATTATCATCCTGTGGTACGGGGGCAACAATTGTGATAGTCTCCTTGCGCACGGGGTGCACAAACTCCAACGAGCGCGAGTGGAGCGAGATACCTCCATTAGGGTTTGAGCGCTTCGCCCCATACTTCAGGTCGCCCTTGATAGGCCAACCCATCTTCGAGAGCTGGCAACGAATCTGATGGTGACGACCCGTAAGAAGCTCCACATCGAGCAGAGTGTAGCGGTCGCTGCAGCCAAGCATCTCGTAGTTGAGTCGTGCCTCCTTGGCATCCTTGCGTGGCGAGTTGTAGGCGTGCGAGCGGTTGGTCTTGCCATCGCGCAAGATGTAGTGGTGAAGCGAGCCTTGCTCGGTCGAAGGACGCGACTCCACGATTGCCCAATAGTGCTTGTGAATCTCGCCCTTGCGAATCATCTCGTTCAGACGCACCAACGCCTTCGAGGTCTTGGCAAACAACACCGCTCCGCTCACAGGGCGGTCGATACGATGCACCACACCGAGGAACACATCCCCGGGCTTATGGTCGCGCACCTTCAAAAATGCCTTCAAATAGTTCTCGAGTGCATCGTCGCTCGTCTTATCGGGTTGCACAAGGTCACCCACTCGCTTGTTCACAACGAGCAAGTGATTGTCCTCGTACAAAATATCATCTGGGTTGAACATACTTTTAAGGTTTCTTCTTTTTGGAATTTTAGAGCTGGAATGTGAATGGGAGGAGGAGTTGTGCGCTTTCGACAATCGAGGCCGAGCCATTGCCACTCATAACAACTCGGATGGGCGAACCTTGACGGCGCTCGACATCGAGAATAACCTGACGGCATCCGCCACAAGGGTAGCACTCTCGCTCCGACGGATTCGACGCAATAGCCAACGCCTCGACAGGATCGTCGGCGTGGTTGGCCTCGACATAGTAGAGCAACGAACGCTCGGCACACAAACCCGAAGGGTAAACCTCACTCTCGGAGTTGGCGGCACGCATTATCTTACCACTACGCAAACGCACCGCTGCACCCACGCGGAAACCCGAGTATTTGGCGTATGCCAACTCGGTAGCCTTCTGCGCCTCGGCAATAAGTTCACGGTCAGAAGCGGGCAATTCCTCGATACGATCCGCCTTGATGTAGTTCAATGTCAAACTCTTTTCCATAGTAGTCAGGTTTTTATTGTCTTGCAAATATAAACATTTTACAAGCAAAAACCGAACAAAATAGTATAAAAATACTATTTTTGCAGAAAATTACTTTTATGATCTACTCCTGGGGTGACGAAAGACGATACAACAGCTACTCGGCATACTTCCGCCGACACTTTGGCGAGCGTGTGCAGAAGGTGGCAATAAACGCAGGTTTTACCTGTCCAAATCGTGATGGAAAGGTGGGGTTCGGAGGTTGCACATTCTGCAACAACGAGGCCTTCACTCCATCCTATTGTCAGCCCACAAAGAGCATAACACAGCAGATTGAAGAGGGTATCGAATTTCATCGTCGTCGCTACCGCAACGCATCGCGATATCTCGCTTATTTTCAATCGTTTTCGAATACATACGCTCCGCTCGAAGTGCTGCGTTCGCGCTACTCCGAAGCACTCTCTCACCCCGAGGTTGTAGGCGTGGTCATAGGGACTCGTCCAGACTGTGTTTCGGAGGAGATTCTCGACTACTTTGCCGAGCTTGCCAAGAGCCACTATGTAACCATCGAATATGGCATCGAATCGACCTACGACGCAACACTCAAAGCCATCAATCGCGGACACGATTTCGAGTGTGCCGAACGAGCGGTACGAATGACTGCCGAGCGAGGCATAGCGGTTGGTGCACACTTTGTTTTGGGTTTACCTGGTGAGAGCGACGAGATGATTATCGAGCAGGTGCAACGCATTAATGCTCTGCCACTTACCACTATCAAATTCCATCAATTGCAGGTCTTCAAGGGTACTGCTATGGAGCGCGAGTATGACGAGTATCCCGAGCACTTCCGTTTTTGGGAGTTGGAGGAGTACCTAGACCTCTTTGTGGAGATTTTGCGTCGTTTGCGCCCCGATATTGTGGTTGAGCGATTTGCATCGGAGGCACCACCTCGCTACCACTATGGTCGCAATTGGGGTTTGGTACGCAACGAGACACTCTGGACAATGCTCGAAAAACGCCTCACCGAGCGCAACGCTTGGCAAGGCGAACTATATCGAGAGGGGTGATAAAGGCGTTAGGGTCGTTAGAGGCGTTAGAGGCGTTAGGGATTATTAGAGAGTTCAAGGAATTTAGAGAATTTAGGGAATATTAAACGCTAACGACTCTATCATCAGAACACCCCCACAAAAAAATTAAAATCGTATTCAAACACAAAAGGATTTCCTCGATTGAGAAAATCCTTTTGTATTAGGAGTCGACTCCTAAATACATAGCAGCGAGTTATTATTTCATATACTCAGCTACCTGGTCAACTGGAACGATTGCCTCCTTGAAAATGTAGGCGCCAGTCTTCTCCGACTTAACCATCTTGATGCACTTGGTGAACTGCTTACCAACACCAGTACGAAGGGTTGCTACTGCTTTCTTTGCCATAACTCTTTACCTCCTTATTACTTAATTTCACGATGTAAAGTTACCCTCTTCAAGTATGGATTGTACTTCTTACGCTCCAAACGGTCTGGGGTATTCTTCTTGTTCTTAGTGGTGATGTAGCGCGACATTCCTGGTACGCCACTCTCCTTCTGCTCGGTGCACTCCAAGATGACCTGAACTCTGTTACCTTTCTTTGCCATTTCTCGTTAATTTTTAGTAGATTTTCTTGGGAGCAGCAGCATCTTTGAGAGCAGCAGCGAGTCCCTTCTTGTTAATTGTCTTGATTCCCGAAGCAGAAACCTTCAAGGTAATCCATCGGCCTTCCTCCTCCGACCAGAAACGCTTAGTCTTCAAGTTTGGTGAGAACTTGCGCTTAGTCTTAACGTTGGAGTGCGAAACATTGTTTCCTACCAAGGCCACTTTTCCTGTAATTTCGCAAACTTTCATTGTTACTAATTTTTTTAATTAAATCCCATTTGGGGCTGCAAATATAAGAATTATATTCGGAACAAACAATCAATTCGTAAAAATTTTACAAAAACCTTCGTTGTTTGGGAGTTAGCTCTATTTTTTGACGCGCTCAGGATTCTCACGCAGGAACTGATCCCACGATTTTGAGCCTCGTTTGCGAGCCACCTTATCGCCACCCAAGCCCTTGATCTTCACGCCGCCAAGTGCCTGATTTATAGGAGAAGAGACAGCGTAGTAGTGGCACAACGCCACCGCCATACCATCCGTGGCATCGAGCTTCTTGGGTGGTGTTTCGATGTGCAGCACCTTCATCACCACGCCGGCAATCTGCTCCTTCGATGCCGAGCCGAGGCCCACCACCGACTGCTTGATACGCGAGGGGGCATACTCAAAGACATCGACATCCTGACTGAGTGCCGCCGCCATAGCCACACCTTGCGCACGACCAAGCTTGAGCATCGACTGCACATTCTGACCGAAGAATGGCGACTCTAATGCCACCTCACGAGGCTTATACTCCTTGACCAGGCGGCTCACGCTGTCGAAGATATAGCGCAGTTTCTCGTAGGGGTCGGCAATCTTGTGGAGATCGATCTCGCCCATCACCACTGCACGCAGCGTGCGCCCCTCGACCTCGATCACACCATAACCCGTATAGTTGGTGCCGGGGTCAATTCCCAGAATACGATATGTCTCTATCTGCTGTGCCATCTGCTATTTGAGCAACTCCTCCAACTTCTTGAGCACAGCCTCGCCACGCAGATTCTTGGCAATGATAACACCATTGCTGCAATCGATAAGGAAGTTGGTAGGGATTGACTCCACGACATAATCTTTAGCCGCAGGGTTGTCGAAGCTCTGCAAAGTGCTGACATTCACCCACTTCACACCAAGCTTATCGATAGCACCCTTCCACGCCTCAGCCTTGTTGTCGAACGACACGCCATATATCTCGAAGCCCTTGCCGTGATAGAGTTCATAGGCCTCTTTCAGGTATGGCATCTCGCCCATACAAGGTCCACACCACGAAGCCCAGAAGTCGAGCAGTATGTAGCGATTACCCTCCTTCTCCACAACCGACTGCAACGAAACCATCTCGCCCGCAGGGGTTGGCTGCTCGATGTTGATGTAGTGAGGGACATAGTCGCTACCCTCCGCCTGTGGCTCGGTCTTGAGTTTGCGCTCCGACTTCTCCTTCATCTTCGCCACCACCGGCCACGACTGCACCTCGGCAGAGAAGGTTGCCAACTCGTCGAGCACCTCCCTGGCGCTCATACCATATGACATCTCTCGCAACATTAGAAGGCCGAATATATTGTCCTTGTTATTGTCTAACAACTCTTGTTGCATAGCTGTGTGCTCCGCTTCGACCGCCTCGGCAGCCTTGGCATCGTTATTCGCCTTAGCCTGACGATATCTCTCATAAAGCTCATTACTACGCACCATCATCGCATTCAGCGCATCGTTTGCCGGAGTACCACTCGCTACAACCTCACCCGATGCGAAATCGCCCGAGACAACGACCTTGCCACCCTCCAAAAAGAGCATAGCGACAGGTCTCTTCTGCTCCGTCATCAGACGGGCAAAGGTAGGTGTGTGCTTCACACCCTTGAAGCAGAAGCTCTTCGCTCCCTCGACCTTCACCGAGTCGAGAACATTGCGACCATCCCACATATCCACAAGGTAGATCGTCTCTACCGACTCGAGATTCTCGATATCACAACAAATATCACTCTTAACCACTGCATTTGAGCCACAACTCATCAGGGCGACAATAGCCGCCACCATCACAAAAATCCTCTTCATATCACTCATTTTTCACTCTATTCTACTCCTCTTTCTTTGCCAACTCCGCCTCCAACTTCAGCAGACGACGACGCAACTCAGGCAACTCCTTGAACACTGCAAACGAGCGATGGTAGCCAAGTCCTGCGAGTGCAGGGCTACCAAAGCGAGTCTCGCCATCGGGAACATTCTTGTCGATACCGCTTTGTGCGCCAATCTTGACACGGTCACCGACAACGACGTGGTCGGCAATACCCACCTGACCTGCAATGAAGCAGTTTGCACCCACCTTGGTGGTGCCTGCGATGCCTGTCTGCGACGACGATACGGTATTCTCACCAATCTGCACATTATGGCCAATCTGAATGAGGTTATCGAGCTTTACACCCTTGCGGATGATGGTCGAATCGGTCTTGGCACGATCGATACAGGTGTTGGCACCAATCTCGACATTGTCCTCGATGATCACATTACCGAGCTGCGGAATCTTGTCGAAGCCACCCTCGGCATTCGGAGCGAAGCCGAAGCCATCAGCACCGATAACCGCGCCGGCGTGGAGGATACAGTTCGCACCCACCGAGCAACCCTCATAGATCTTTACGCCTGCATAGAGCGTGGTCTTTGCACCAATCTTCACATTGTCGCCCACATAGCACTGTGGATAGATCTTTGCGCCATCGCCAACCACTGCACCGGCCTCGATAACTGCGAAGTCGCCGATATAGCAGTTCTCACCAATGGTTGCCTTCTCCGAGATGGAGGCCATCTTAGAGATACCACTCTTCTGCGGTTTCATAGCGTTGTACATATCAAGCAATCGCAAGACACAAGCGTTCACATTATCGACCTTGATAAGCGTAGCCTTGACAGGCTCCTTAGGCTCGAAATTGCGCTCTACAAGCACTATCGAGCACTTGGTAGTGTAGAGATATGGCTCGAAACGAGGATTCGAGAGGTAGGCCAAGCCACCCTCCTTGCCACCCTCAATCGAGGATACCGTGTAGATTGAGGCGTTGCCATCGCCAACCACCTCACCGGACAACAGACCGGCAATCATTTCTGCTGAAAATTCCATAATCTATAGTTTTTTATTAGTTATTTCTTCATTACAAAACGGAGTTCGCCACCCTGCATCACCTCATCGTGGGAGATATAGCATCTGTCGAGTTTTTCACCATTGAGATAGACCGCGTCGACATACTTTGCCTCGCGACTCAACCCCTCGGCTTTGACGACGAATCGCTTACCTCCACCAACATTGAGTGTAATCTCCTCGATCTGCGGTGCACCAAGCACATACTCACAACTCACAGGATCAACAGGATAGAAGCCCATAGCCGAGAATATATACCACGCCGACATCTGTCCGCAATCGTCATTGCCACAGAGTCCGTCATAGCGAGGCGAGTACTGCGTGTCGAACACCTCGCGCACCACCTCGGCAGCCCTATCGGGACGACCTGCAAGGGTGTAGAGGTAAGGTATATGGTGGCACGGTTCGTTTCCGTGTGCATAGTGTCCGATAAGTCCGGTGATATCGACTCGCGAGCCGACCATACCACCGACAAAGAGAGTGTCGAGACGAGAGACAAACGATTCGCGACCACCCATAAAATCTATCAGCCAATCGACATCGTGCTGCACGTGCCAAGTGTACTGCAACGAGGTAGCCTCGGTGAATGCACCACCCTTCTTGTAGGAGCGATGCTCACGCTCATTGAACGGGTTCTCCCAGCTGCCATCAGCCAAGCGAGGTCGTGCGCAGAGAGTCTCCTCATCATAGACATTCTTGAAATATTGTGCTCGCGCTGCGAAGTAGTCGGCACGGTCACTCTGCCCCATCATCTTCGCCATTTCGGCAGCGGCATAATCGTCGTAGGCATTCTCCAATGTCTTTGATACCGCTTGCGACGAAACCACACCTTGAGGGTAGTAGCCATACTTGAGATAGTTCTCCCAATCACTCTTCTTGTGAGACACAGTCTGCGACTTGTGAATCAGATCCATAGCCCACTCGCCATCATAGTTGCGGAAACCCTTGCGCCAAGCCTCTACAATAACAGGTATGGCGTGGTTGCCAATCATACAGTGGGTCTCATTGCCCCACAATGCCCATATCGGCAGATAACCCTGTGCATCACCGTGTTCGAGCATCGAGACGACAAAGTCGTTGACACGCTCGGGTGCGACAATCGTATAGAGGGGGTGTGCCGCACGATAGGTATCCCACAACGAGAAGGTTGAATAGGTCTGCGAAGCGCCACCCTTGACCACCTCATCAGCCGAGTTGCGATAGTATCCGTTGGTGTCGGAGAGGATATTCGGTTGAACAAACAGATGATACAACGAGGTGTAGAAATTGACCTTCTCGGCCTCTGTTCCCTTCACCTCGGCACGCGAGAGGAGTCTACCCCACTTTTTCTTGGTAGTGCGGTAGAGGTGATCGAAATTCCAACCAAACACCTCCTTAAGATTCTCCTTTGCGCCATCGATACTTACCGACGAGAGTGCCACCTTGACAAGCAACTCCTCGCCCTGCGAGATATCGAACTCGGCAACATAACGCAGTGCCTTCTCACCCTCGAGCGAAGGCAAGGTTGTGGTATTCACAACGGGGCGACTGAACTTCACCACATAGAAATAGGTCTGACGAGCCCACATCTTATCCTTGGCCATACCCACAAGGGTCTGCGCATCCTCCCAATGCGACTCGCTCTCGCTAATGTGGGTGTGGAGGCTTTGAGGCTTGAAGGCGGGAGTGTGCTGCAAATCGATGAGCATACCACTCTTGCCATCATCGTCAAATCTCATCCTGTAGAGTGCTACACGCTCCGAAGCGGTAATCTCGACCTTGGTTTTGGGTTGGTCGAGATAGACTGTGTAGTATCCTACCGAGGCCTTCTCGCTACGCTTGTCGAATGTGCTGCGATAGCCATCCCACGCCCGCACCATCTCGCCCGAGACAGGCATCAGCAATATATTGCCCAAATCGGGGCAACCCGTACCATTGAGATGATTCTGCGTGAAACCATATATCGTGGTATCCTCGTATTGATACTCGCTGCAGTATTTCCACTCGCCATAACCCGTTACCGGCGAAGGTTGCACCATTCCGAATGGAGCACACGCACCCGGGAATGTGTGTCCGAAGCCACCTGTACCAATAAATGGATCGACATAGCAGGTGTAGTCGCTCGCGCAAGAGATGGCGAACAACAAAGAGAACACGACCAAAAGTCTCTTCATAGGCATTACTCGGATATGTAGTTTGCCAAATCAACACCTTGTGGCATATAGTCGCTCACATCGCGACCAAAGGCCAACAACTCACGCACCATCGACGAGGAGATGTGCATATAGTCGGCAGGTGTAGGCAGCAAAACAGTGGTCAACTCGGGATATAGTTGGCGGTTGGTAGCCTCAATCGAGCGTTCAAACTCGAAATCGATGGTGTTACGCACACCTCGCACCAACACCGTAGCACCCACCTCGCGAGCAAAATCGCCCGTCAGCGTGCTATACGATGCCACCTTGACTGCTTGGTTATCTCGGTAGAGATCCTCGATGAGTCGGCAACGCTGCTCGACCGACAACAAAGACCTTTTCGACACATTTTCGCCAACACCGATGACCACCTCATCGAAGAGTTGCAACGCCTCCTCGACAACAACCTCGTGACCTCGGGTAAACGGGTCGAAACTACCTGCAAAAAGTGCTATTCGCTTCATATCTAATCCTCCTCGGGGTGTGTAAGATAGCCCCAAACTAATGTTATAAATTGCAACAATATGCCCCTGTCGGCAAATGCCTTATACTTCCATCGCGAAGCCAGGAGGTTGCGTACAAGCAACACACGCTTGCGCCACGCTCCGACATTCTGCGAGAATACCGCACTATCGTCGTGCAACACCGAGTCGAGCACACGCTCGGCGTGCGGGCTCGTTGCCACAACGCCCTCGACGAGTTCCACGCCGCACACCTCAACTGCCATAGCGGTCATACAATCGACAAAGGCACGCATATCGTACTCCTCGCAAAGGGCATAGAATCTGTTCCAATCGAGTTGCTCCTGCCGCGAGCGGAGAAAGAGTGCCCAATCCAGGATATGGCGCAGACGGATACCTTCTGAGAGGAAGTGAGTCAGCGCGTGATGATTCAGAAAGAGGGCGTTGAACATAGGCGAAGGCGAGAGTATCTTCGTGCCAAAAAGTGGTTCACAAGCCTCATTTCGTGCGATATCGTCGAGCTGATGGTGCAACTGTTTCATCTTTCGGCCTCCTCGCACCGCCACGATAAAGCGGTGATTCTCGACCATCACCTTGCGGAGAATCATCTCGGAGTGCTTGTACATACTCTCATCGACCGCAGCACCCAAATCGCGAGCAATGGCATTGCCCTTGGCGTAGTCGTCAAAGAGGTAGCAATCAAAATCGCCACATTCACGGTGGTTGGATTGCGGATAGTATGCGCTGAATGCCAAACCCTTCAGGCACAATGTTTTAATATCCTGCTCAGCCCACCTCTCAGCAAGCTCGGCACAGACTGCGCGTTGTCGTTCGTAGCGTTGCTCGATCGAAAACACAGCATTTATCCACTGCAGTTTAAGAGGCTGAGGGAACGATTTTGCAACCTCGCCATCGCACTCAAAAATCTGCATCAGACCATCAAACGCAATCGCCAATACACCCTGCTTGCGTGCCAAGGTGTAGAGCTCCTGCCACGACACCGATCCCAAAGCAGAGAGCGGCACTGCAGCCTCGCTGCCTATCGCTATACGAAGCAGTCGAAAGAGGGTTATCTCGGTACTATTCTTCATTCTTAACATCGAATATCTCCTCGAGCAGAGTCATCTGCTTGGAGAAATCAAAATTTTCGGCGGCGAAGTTCTTGCCTCGCTCACCCATAGCGCAACGCTCCTCATCGGAGAGTTGCGACATACGCAAAATAGCCGCAGCAAAGGCCTCTGGATCCTCTGCAGCCACAGCCTCGCCACAACCCACCTCGCGCACAAGTTCCATAGCCTCGCCATTAATCATCGTGACGATAGGCTTGCCCGACGACATATATGCTTGAATCTTGGCCGGCACGGTCAAGGCAAAAATCGGTTCGTCCTTCAATGCCGCAAACAACACATCCGACTTTGCGAATGTGGCAGGCATAGCCTCCAACGGATAGGAGCCTACGCAGTGTACACTCTGTTGCAAACCTCGCTCGGCAATCTGTTCCTCGACCCACTCTCTTGCTCGACCATTGCCCACAATGACAAAGTGGATATCTCGGTGTTCCTTGAGCCGCTCGGCAGCCTTGAGCACCGAGCCAAAGTCTTGCGAAGCACCTATATTGCCCGTAAACATAGCCACAAAGCCATCGGGAACAGATGGAGTATCGACATCACTGCGGGTGGCAAGTGCCGCATCCATCCAATTCGGGAAGTAGACAATCTTGTCGGCAAAGTCGCCCTTCTCGCATATCGACTTGGCAAATCCCTTCGAGCTGATAAGAATCTTATCGGAACGACGATAGAACCATCGTACCATCCACGAGAAGAGTCCTAGAATATACTTGTTACGCAGACCTATTGCAGCAGTCAGACTCTCGGGCCAGAGGTCGAGTACCCAGAAGTACATCGGTATGCGTTGAATGCGCTTGACCAAAGTTGCCGCCACGCCAATGGTCACAGGCGACACCTGATGGACAAAGACCGCATCGAACTTGTAGCGCAATGATAGATAGAGCGCAATGAGGCACGACGAGACGAGGTAGCTCAAGTAGTTGAGCGAAAGTCCAATCTTCCCACCCTTTCCTCGCGGAATGACAAAACCACGAATAACCTTCACGCCATCGACATACTCGACTCTACGCTTGAAAAGGCCATATCCATCGAAGTATTTGCCCTGCGGATAGTTTGGAATAGCGGTCAACACAGTAACCTCGTAACCACGACGCTGCAGTTCAAATGCAATGTCGTTGCATTTGAAGTTTTCGGGCTGGAAATATTGGGTTACAAGGAGTATTCTCTTTCCCATATCGGGGCTATTTACGCCAAACCATCTTGTTTACTACGCCGGTATAGGACTGAATGAGCTTCACCACCTTTGTCGAGACATTCTCGTCGGTGTAGTTCGGCACAGGGATGCCATTGTCGCCATTAGCGACCATCTCCACAGCGGTATCGACAGCCTGCAACAACGACTTCTCGTCGATACCTGCCAAGATAAAACAACCCTTGTCCAACGCCTCGGGACGCTCGGTCGAAGTTCGAATACATACTGCCGGGAACGAGTGTCCTACGCTTGTGAAGAAGGAGCTCTCCTCTGGCAAAGTTCCACTATCCGAAACCACCGCAAAGGCGTTCATCTGCAAGCAGTTATAGTCGTGGAAGCCGAGAGGCTCGTGCTGAATAACTCGCCTATCCAACTCGAACCCACTTGCAGCCAAGCGGTTACGACTGCGTGGATGACACGAGTACAAAATTGGCATATCGTACTTCTCGGCCATCTTGTTGATGGCGGTAAAGAGCGATGTGAAGTTCTTCTCGGTGTCGATATTCTCCTCGCGGTGAGCCGAAAGAAGGATATACTTGCCCCTCTCCAAGCCCAAACGCTGGTGGATATCGCTCGCCTCGATCTCCGCCAAATTCTCGTGCAACACCTCTGCCATTGGCGAGCCACTTACATAGGTGCGCTCCTTCGCTACGCTCGACGCATTGAGGTAGCGGCGTGCGTGCTCCGAGTAGCAGATATTAACATCCGAAATGATGTCGACAATGCGGCGATTGGTCTCCTCCGGCAAGCACTCATCGAAGCAACGATTTCCCGCCTCCATATGGAAGATAGGGATATGCAGACGCTTTGCACCAATCACCGAGAGGCACGAGTTTGTGTCGCCCAAAACCAACACTGCGTCAGGCTTAATCTCGACCATCAACTTATACGATGCGTTGATGATATTGCCCATCGTGGCACCGAGATCGTCGCCTACAGCATTGAGATAAACCTCAGGCTCAGCGAGTTTAAGGTCGTGGAAGAATATTCCATTGAGGTTATAGTCGTAGTTCTGTCCCGTATGCGCCAAGACACAGTCGAAATATTTACGACACTTGTTAATCACCGCTGCCAAACGGATAATCTCAGGGCGAGTGCCCACGATAATCAAGAGTTTCAACTTGCCATTCTCGGCAAAGTGCACATTTGAAAAGTCCATATCTTTTATTTTTTGATTTCTTTATAAAGGCTAGTAAGGGCTAGTAAGGGCTAGTAAAGATTTTTTCTCTATTTTTCTACCTTCTCGAAGTATGTGTCTGGCTTCGATGGGTCGAACGCCTCGTTTGCCCACATTACCGTTACCAAATCCTCGGTATCGGAGAGGTTGATGATATTGTGCGTGTAGCCGGGCAACATATGCACAGCCTCTATTTTCTCACCGCTAACCTCGAAGTTAAGCACCTCGTCGGAGCCTACCCTGCGCTGCTGAATCAAGCCCCTGCCCGACACCACAATGAAGAACTCCCACTTGGTATTGTGCCAATGTTCACCCTTAGTAATGCCAGGTTTCGAGATATTTACACTCACCTGCCCGCACCTCTCGCTACGCAACAGCTCGGTAAACGATCCGCGCGCATCGCAGTTCATCTTCAACTCGAACGACACCTTCTCCTTCGGCAAGTAGCTTAAATAGGTCGAATAGAGCTTCTTTGCAAATGAGCCATTCGGAATCTCAGGCACAACAAGAGTCTGCGGTTGCGCCTTAAACGACTCCAACAAATCGACAATCTCACCCAATGTGATTTTATGCGTTGTCGGCACTGCGCAGTACCTACCCTCTTTGCAAAGTACCGTTTCGACACCCTCGAACTCGCAGTGGTGCTCCTCACCTTTGAGTGCGTCAATCATCTCATCCACCAAGTCGTCGATATAGAGCAACTCCAACTCTGTCGAGTGGTCGTTCACCGTAATCGGCAAATCGTTTGCGATATTGTTGCAGAAGGTCGCCACGGCCGAGTTGTAGTTCGGACGACACCACTTACCAAACAAGTTCGGGAAGCGATAGACCAATACACGCGCGCCCGTACGCGCACTATAATTAAAGAATAGCTCCTCGCCAGCACGCTTGCTACGACCATACTCACTATCGCCAAAGCGACCCGCCAAGGTGGCCTGAATGGATGACGAAAGCATTACGGGAGCCTTGTTGTTGTGCTTCTCGAGCGTTTCGAGCAGAGTCGAGGCAAAACCAAAGTTGCCCTCCATAAACTCCTCCGTATTCTGTGGGCGGTTTACACCTGCAAGGTTGAATACAAAGTCTGCCTCACGACAATACGACTCCAACTCCTCCATTGTAGAGTCGATATCGTACTCGAACACCTCCTCAACCACGACATCGCCATAGCACTTTGCCTTGCCATCGCGGATATTTTTGAGTTGTACACAGAGGTTTTGACCCACAAAACCCTTTGCGCCTGTAACTAAAATTTTCATATCCTAATAGTTATCCCAATTAACCCAGAGATTCTTGTCGTAGCGCCAACTATCTTTCAACGCCTCCTCCAAAATCTTACCCGAGAATACCAACAATACCGACTCCTTCTCGTGCGCCTTGATGCAGTTGGCGTATCCCTCGGGAACGCATATTATTTTGCTATCCTGCTCGCTAAGCTCGAATATCTCGGCCTGCAAGTCGGGCGACGGGTTCTCCCAATTATCCACCTCAACCAAAGCCACCGTAAAGGAGCCCTTGATGCAGTAGAACCACTTCTTCTCGAACTTGTGTCCGTGCCAGCCACGCACCACCGAGATGTCGGGGTGGTGGATAAAGTAGCAACGCTCCACACCCGCGAAACGGAAGGCATTCAACGAAGAGATCTGGCCGCGCTCATCGCGGAAAATCTCACCCTCGACAACTTTTATCTTCGACATTACTCACTACGTATTTCGCGAGCCTTCGAGCGAGGCTGTAAGCCCAAATCCTCGCGGATGAATCGCAACTTCAACAATAACTCCTTCATACCCTCAACATCGAGGCGACGAGTATTGTGCGAGTGGTAGTCCTCGATTCTAGAGACCTCTTCGTTACCCTCGACAAAGAACTTGTCGTAGTTCAAATCGCGTGTGTCGCAAGGGATGCGGTAGTAGTCGCCCATATCGACAGCCTTGGCCATCTCCTCGCGGGTAACCAAGGTCTCATACAACTTCTCGCCGTGGCGTGTACCGATAACCTTAACCTCGGTATCGGCATACTTTGGATCGATCTGCGCATAGGTCTGCTTCAACGCCTCGGCCAAAGTCGAGAGGGTAGCTGCAGGGGCCTTCTGCACGAACAGATCGCCATTCTCGCCGTGTGTAAAGGCATAAATAACCAAATCTACAGCATCGTCCAATGTCATCATAAAGCGAGTCATCTCGGGATCGGTGATGGTGATAGGCTTACCCTGCTCCATCTGCTCGACCCACAACGGAATAACCGATCCGCGCGAAGCCATAACATTACCATAGCGAGTGCAACAAATGGTTGTAGCAGCTCCCTGACCAAGCTCACGACCCTTGGCGATAGCAACCTTCTCCATCAACGCCTTCGAGATTCCCATAGCGTTGATTGGGTAGGCAGCCTTATCGGTCGAGAGGACAACCACATTCTTCACACCGTGCTCAATAGCCGAGAGTAGAACATTGTTGGTGCCTATAACATTGGTCATCGTAGCCTCCATAGGGAAGAACTCGCACGATGGCACCTGCTTAAGAGCCGCTGCGGCGAAGACATAATCGACACCTCGCATTGCAATATCGACCGACTGCTTGTCGCGCACATTGCCGATGTAGAACTTGACCTTTGGGTTCTGCAAGGCGTGACGCATATCGTCTTGCTTCTTCTCGTCACGCGAGAAGATACGAATCTCCTTGATATCAGAATCAAGGAATCTACGAAGCACGGCGTTTCCGAAACTGCCCGTACCGCCTGTAATCAACAGGACTTTGTCTTTGAAGATTGACATTGGATTATTTTGTTTTATTAATTAATTTTTCGTACAACTCTATATATTTTCTGAAGCAACTCTCCTTGTCGAAATGCGCCTCGGCGTAGTCGCGACAACGCCTACGCATAGCATCTCTATCCTCGGCACAAAGCTCGTCGATAGCACGAACAAGAGCGTCCAGATCGCCCTTTTCGACCACACGACCCGTCTCGGCTGTTACCGACTCGGGGCTACCACCCGTGCGATATGTCACAACAGGAGCTCCGCAGGATAGGGCCTCCAGATTGGTCGTCGGGTAGGTATCTTCGTAGGTCGGATTCACAAACACATCGGCAAGCGAATACCACGCAGCCAACTCCTCGACATTAGCGGTGCGTTGCAATCCTACAATACCATCGGGAAGCGTTGCCAGCTGCTTCGGATTCAGACCTATCACAACCATCTGATAGCGGTCGCGAGGGAGCATTCCACTCAACCTCTTCAGATCATCGAGGCCCTTGCGCACACCCCAAGGCGACGCCACAGCAAGAATCACCCTCTTGTCGGCTAAGTCATATCGTTCTCGCAGGTCGCTATCGGTAATGGGCGCAAAGGTCGCTATGTCGATTCCGTTGTGGATAACCTCGACATTGTATTTGCCCAAAAACGACTCCTTAACAACACCTCCCAACCAATTCGACACAGGTACAATGGTCATATTCTTAACCGAATTGAACGCCTCGCGTTTCTCGATGTAATTCTTTCGGGAGCGGTCGAAGAATTTGCTGGTTGGGTAGGACTTCTGTTCTGGGCAGTCGTAGCACTCCGTCTTCCATTTCTCGCACTTCGCGTAGGCAAAATGGGCGCAATGGCCAGTAATTGGCCAACAGTCGTGGAACGTCCACACCACAGGAATATCGGCTCTGCCAAGGTAGTCGAACAGAATCTTGTAGTTGATGTACGAGCCGTGGATGTTGTGCAGATGGATGATGTCGGGAGCAATCTTCGCGATTTTTCGCACCAAACGCTTCGTCGCAACCAGCGAAAAACGCCCCTGCATATCGGTCCACTTCGACAAATTACGATGTATGCGATAGTTCCAACGCGAAGCGATGGTTATGACATTCGATTGCGATATTGCCTTGTCGATACCGTGCGCGATGTAACTTTCGCCACCGCGCTCCTTCACCGCCAGACCAATCTGCTCGGCAATTCGCCCCGTCGAACCCACATTCACCGTAATATTTATCTGAAGCACCTTCATTGTTACACCTATTTCAACAACGAGCCAACACTATTTATGACAATAACATCTGCCATACGCTAATCAGTTGTCGCCATACGGAGTCTATATTATACCTTTCGTTTACCCTTTGCTGCACATTTGCTCGACAATCATTCTTATAGTCAATATCTGACAACATTCTTTCAACGGCACCTTTCAACTGTTCTACATTACGAGGTTCCACCATTATACCATAGTGTTTGCCATCCTCCTCATCTAACATTTCAGGAATTGCTCCAACAGGAGTTGTGACTATCGCACAACCACACGCCATACTCTCCAAAATTACATTTGGAAAACCTTCGGTATAGGTTGGTAAAACAAATACATCGCATTGACACATCATCTTTATCACCTCTTCAAAGGATATATTTCCTACAATATTTAGTGTAGATGACGAATTCCACATTGCGGTCAACTCCTGCGACACAGAATCGGCAATGGCACCCAACATACATAGCTCGATATTGGGTATTGAGTTACACGCCTCGACCAACTCGTATACCCCTTTAGTGGGCAGGCATTGTCCCACAAAAAGCAACATATTTGGCTTACGCTCCACCTCCACCCTGCTTACGATTTCGCCGATAGCAGGGGACAGCGGATTTGGAATATAATCGACATTACTACATCCGCAAGCAATCAGTGTATCATATGACTGTCTATCGATAACAATCGTTCTATTTGACATTCTTACAGCTCGAAGGAGCATCTTCCATTCCCAATTTCCCCTTTTCGACAAATCGGGGATGCGACCAAAATGGAAATGAAGCACACTCCTAACACCGCGCTTTCTCGCAATTCTCATCATTACAATATCCTTGAACAAGCTAATCGACGCACTCGAAGCAATATGAAGAATATCGTACTTTGCGGTTTTTAACTTGTTGTGCAATGTTTTTACTGCTCGACCATAAGTTCGAAGCCCTCGTGCTACTCTCTGTATCGGACTACTATCTACAAAATCCTCGGCAGAGCGCTCCTTCGTATCATTCATTGGCAAGACATCCAACTCTACATCGGTTGTTAGCCCATTGTAATAGTTGATAATATTGCCAGCCCAACGACTGATGCCGCCCGATACGCAGTTATATGGCGTTGCAAATAGGATTCTCATATACTATCTGGAAAATAGCTCTTCGTATTGTTTAGCGCACTCTTCGATTGAATATTTCTTTGCACTCTCGCGACAAGTACACTTCATTGCCTCAATCTGCTTGGCCGAAAGAGCAAGAAATCGTTCTATCGCCTTCGTGTATGACTCGACCGTCAAATCGTGCGAAAGGAAACCTGTTTTACCTTCATCTACCAAGTCTCCTATACCGCCAACCGCAGTACATACAGGTATCAATCCACAAGCCAAAGCCTCAATTAACGATATCGGCAAACCTTCGACTATCGACGACATACAAAAGACATCGGCATTTGCGAGATATTGCATAGGGTTTGTCCTTTCCCCAAGCATATGGATGTGCGAATTATTCAGCGCTTTTATACTTTCGACTATACCTTCGTCGGCAAAACGACCAAACATATAGAGATCTATCTCTACTCCCTGCCTCAGTAAATTTGTCAAAGCAGTACACATCAACAAGTGATTTTTGGTCTTCGATATATGACCGATAGAGACAAAGTTATAGCGACCTTCAATGCGCGGAATAAGCACCTCTTTGGAAGGGGCAATACTCAACTTGCGCCCATTGTAAATAAGGGTATTATTAACATTTGAGCCATAATAGTCAGCAAAGCTTGCGGCCGACTGCGCCGATATAGTTGCCGCTTTACACCATCCTCTTCTAAAGAACATCCTCTTTAAGAAGGTCTTTATACGGCCACCCGATTCGAACTGAGCATCGTTATGCACTGTATGCACAAACTTCACCTTGGGAAACAACCATTTGAGCACAGCAAAATAGGCAAATGACTCCGTATGAGTATGCACGACATCTGGCCTTTCGTGTCTAATTGCCTTATGCAAACGATAGAGATAACGCAGATCAAAACCTATTCTCTTGTTCAACGAATAGGTTTTAACTCTCTCGGAGACTTCAGGCAGATAAAATGCAAATCTTCCTTCCAATGGATGAGCAACAATCAATGCCACATCGTGTTGCAGACTCAACTCATTTGACAAGTCTACGACAAAACGCTCGGCTCCACCTGAAGATAATAGAGGGATAAGTTGTACAATTTTCATTTATCTTAAACTATATACTGCGGCAAATAGTTGGAATAAATTGCTTATAATAAAGACTGCTACTATCCAACGATACTGCTGTTTTTTCAGAAAACCAGAATCCGTCATCTTGGTAATTAGTATCGACATTGGAATAAACGATACATACAAAAATCTATAGAAGAAAACTCTACTACCAAAATCAAGAAAAAGTATCGACGTTGCAATTAAAATTATCAAATATACAATCTGATACAACCAAATTATTCGTTTATTAACACTCTGAACGACCTCTTCAGAACGAAATACATTAGCAATCAATACGAATGGTATATAAAATGTTGAATAGTGCAAAAACAATCTAAAATAACCTCTTATATTGTGTGTAACAGACTCCTGTTCTGCGTACAACTCCGCTTTATCTAGTGTTCCGGTTTCATCTTCTATTGCATTAGCTAATACATATAATTCCTCAAATACATTTTCTAATACGACAGAGCAAAGGAATACAAAAAATGGGAATAACCACAATGAATATTTGGTTAGTTGTTTTTTCCACGGAACAAATGCCCAACATATAGAGGCAACCAATATAGGTAGCATACTTCTGTGGAAGTATATTGAGCAAGCAATTATTGCAAGACCAAGTGTCGTCAGAATGATTCTTTTTCTTGTTTCACATTCACTTACAACACTGACAATAACAGCACCGGTAGTAAACACTGCCATAGCCAAGGAAGCCCTAGCGTACGAGAATGTCATAATGTATCCCGCCAATATGACAAAAAGTGTACGATATACATTTGCTCCGAACTTACGAGTAGCAAATATAATCAATAACAAGCTACTACCCCAAACAATTAATCGAAATAGAAAATAATTACCATTAATAATGTATATTAAATGCTGATAAAAAGCCTCTAATCCGCGTTCTGTATCTACAAAAACTTGATTTTTGTATTCATACATACTCTCGTAATAATGGAAGAAGTCGGCATCAACAAATGATGTCAATGAGAATAAGAGTATTCCTCCAAAAAGAATAATTTTGCGAAAAACATAATTATCCTGAGTATATGTGTTGGTTAGATTCCCTTTTAGAGATACTAGCAACAAAAAGCAGTACAGCAAGAAGCAGTACAAGCATTGAGCAAAAGTGGAACCCTGTGCAAAATCTATACTATCGTACATCTCTCAACGAATTACATTTCACGATAATATGCTGCCTTCTCGTCCCAAATTCGGATATGCTCATTTGGGGTATTTGGGTCATAGTTGGGATCTGGAATCATATAGTTCTTTCCATATAGGAACTCCAATACCTCGCAAGCAGTCGCCGGTATATAGAGTTCAATTGTCTCAAATGGAGATTTTATTCGTTGTTCCGTAATTGGCAACTCCGTCTTTCTCGCCAACACCCTACCGTGCTTCTGCATACATTGGTTAAAAGTCGGAATGCCATCAATAGTGGTAAAATCGCAGCAATACGGATACTTGCCACCATCATCGTAGACATAAAAAACATCAATGGCAACACCCTCGCATTTGTAAGTCTCCTCGCGACCAATCGAACCATCCTCAACCTTAAAATCGTGAATAAGTTCGAATCCTGCAGCATTCAACGCCGAAACCATCTGCTCGGAATATTGCTTACCCCAGACATAAACATCTATATCAAAATCGTGCTTGATAAAGCCCTTCTCGCGCACTGCTCCGAGCAATGTGCCATACGCCAAAGTATACTCTATACCGTTTTGCTCCATACATTCATCAAATCGTTGCAAAACTTGCAAACCATTTTGCAGAAATTTCTCTCGTTGTGATCTCTCTACCCTCTTCTTAATGGGATAATAGAGCGGTTTTAGTAACCACTTAACACCAGGTATCTTGGCGGCTTTATTGGCCATTTCCAACATTAGATGATACCACTTGCTATTTAAATCCATACAATTATCTCGTGATATAAATTACTTTGCTCTAAATTTTGACAAATACTTTATAACAGAATATAGCTTAATCCTCGCCAAAAAAACGACAATCTTACGTTTTAACCCTTGCACCTTTTTTATTAAAGATATTTGGTCAGGCGTAAAATCTGTTTTTATTCGAGTTTCTATCTCCGTATTACTAAGACTTCCATCAAACAACATTAAAATTACAGTAAGTATGTCCGTAGCAAGAATCGACCACCGATATTCACAATCTTTGCGTAGGACATTCTTACGCTTTATATATTCGGTCACTGAATTGTATTGTTGCTGAAACTCGTATAGGGCGACATCATAATCCTCGATCGTTCTTCTTTGATGCGTTGCCGAATTTGGATGAATTCTGTAAAAATAGTCCGTACAACTATTTAAGACATATTTGCTAATATGAGATATATAATTCACAGTGAAAACATAATCCTCTCCTATTTTCATTCGCTCATCAAATCTCAAACTATATTTTTTAATAATCGAACTCTTGAACCATTTTGACACCACTAAACCACGAAAATTTCTAAACAAAAAAGAGTTGTTATCACTTACTAAATCATCATATCTTTGATTTAGTGATACAACACCATCTTTATAGTTTTTACATCCTGCATGAACAAACTCTACATCGGCAATAAGTGTTGATTCGTTGATTTGATTTAAGTAGTTAGAACCCACAAAATCGTCAGCATCAATAAAGGTTATCCACTCACCCTGGGCATATTCCACACCTAAATTACGCGCGGAACCCACTCCACCATTCTGCTTATGAGCTACTTTGATTCTACAATCTTCCCGTGCATACTCATCACATATTACGCCCGATCTATCTGTAGAACCATCATTTATCAGCAACAATTCCCAGTCAGTAAACACCTGATTTTTTATAGAATCTACACACGTTTTAATGTATTTTTCTGCATTATATATTGGAACTATTATGCTCAGTTTCATACTCTCAATATCTTTATTTTCTGACTAATAGTCTATAAATTCGATTAACAAAGTCTCGCATACCTTGTTCAACGGCAAGAGCACACAAACCCAACATAGCCAATAGACTCAAAGTCCAATACACACCATTGAGCAAGAAATCTATCCAACACTCTACCAGATTAGACCATTGATATACCGAATAATAAAACGCAACTACAGATAATGCGAAGATTAATGTATGCTTTGCATACATTCTAATATACAACCAAATAGAAACCTTAAGTCCACGACTAAAAAGATAATATGGTTTCCATAAAAATATGATTATGAACAGACTTATTATTACGCCTAACAGTACTCCATCTAAACCCATATAATAACCTATCAAAAAAGATAAGCCTATATTCAAACTAGCCTCAATGACGGGAGCCCATATATCACCAAATAAACCATAGGCGTGTATGAATGAATCTACAACATTTCTAATTGTATTCAAATAAAATATCACGACAATGAACAATAGAGTTCTTGTAGACAATAAAAAATTTTCACCTACCCACAACGATATAAAGGGCTCCATTAACAGGTATAATACGACCGAGAAAGTCGAAACCAGAACAAAGCGCACAGAGAATAACTCCCTAAATATTTTTATTGTTTTCTCGGTATCCTTTTCTGCAACAAGATTACCCACACTTGCACTCAATCCATCAAACATTGCTATCAGGAGTTGAGTCAGTCCCGTTACCACTAACATATAGTTGCTATATTTTGCAACCATACCCAGCGACGTATATGCGTATATGACGATAGGACTCATTTGGGTCAACGCAAAAGTACCAATCTTATGAAAAAAGAGTTGTCCAACCTTTGTGGTCACACCTGGATACTTTTTACGTAAAATATTACCTTGTGATTTATCCGTTTGTAATAATGGAAAACTTCTTCGAATAGTAAAATTCAAAGAGATGGCTGCAATTATCGCAAATAAAGCCTCAATAATAATCCAATATACATAACCAAGATGACAACCCCTTAAAACAACTATTTGTACTGCTATTTTCAAAAGCATCACCAGTTTGTAACTGAGTTGCACTTTATACTCTTGCTGACTCGCTGATAGCAGAACTTGTCGATAATTAACAAAATATCCAAGCAGAGCCCCAAATAGAAGTACTACAAATGTTAGATACGAATATCCTATTGGCAACGATGTTTTTCCGAATATCATAGGGAAAAAGCACATTAACACAACTCCGCCTATGATAATCACCTTGGCAATTTTCTCATATAACCAACCATGTAGCGATACGATTTCGTTAATTGCTACTTGGTTATTTTCCTTTAGAGGAGTATACAAAGTACAAGCTATAGCTGTGCCAACGCCCATTTCAGCAATATTCAGGAATTGCAAAATACTGTTAATCGTTGAGTTCAATCCCAACAGATCTTCTCCTAGACAATCCAGAAATACTTTTCGCGATGCGAATTGTAAAAGTAAATTGACAACATAGAATACCAATGCAACAAAGCTATTTCTTAAACTATTATATGTCCTCGATTGTATACTCATCGGATAAGATTCTTTCTACTTCAAAAACTCGACTTTGATGGCGTGGATTTCCTTGTTGGTCGGGATCTGCATATAGTCGCCGTAGATATTGCGGAGGTAGGCGTCCGAGTCGTGAGGAGCGGGGAAGTCGTAGCCCTCGAACTTAATCGTGGTCAATGGGAACAAGTCCCCCTCGAAGCGTGCCTCGCGATAGCACCAAGTACCATACGAATAGCGCATCTGCTGGCGACGCAGCACCAAGCCTTCGGTATTACACTCGGCTCGCAACTCTTCGCGTATCTTTGGCTCTATCATTGTGTTTGGGTATGGGTGCTAACTCTGCAATATGTTACCTTACAACGCCTTTAACGATTCAACAAGATAGTGGTTGTCGCTGCGGTCGCGCACTGCAATGCGGATATACTCTCCTCCATCGAATGCCGACTTGCCCGAGCAATCCTTAATCAGTATGTTAAACTTTGCGAGCAGCTGCACCGCCAAGTCGTGCGACGAGAACCTTTCGCCAACCAGTTCACACATAAAGTAGTTGGCTTGCGACGGAATAACTCGCAAGAATGGTATCTGCTGTAGCTCTTCAAAGAACAGTTTACGCTCCTCGCGGAACGCCTTGCACGCTGCGAGATACTCCTTGTGGTACTTCTCGTAAATCTGCATATAGAACTCTCCGAACGAATTGATATTCCATATTGCAACCTCCTTTTTCAGTTCCGCAATAAGCGTAGTGTCGCCACTCGCCAACACTCCAAGTCGCAAACCCGGAACACCATACGATTTGGAGATGCTCTTCACCACAACGAGGTGGCTATTTGCGCCGAGTAGTTCGTTGTGCAGCAACGAGAACTCGCCCTCGACATCGACAAAGTCAACAAACGACTCATCCACGATGAAACGGATGCCACGCTCGGCACTCCACTGAATGAGGCGCAAGAGGTCGCCATAAGGGATATAGTTACCGGAAGGGTTGTCGGGGTTAATCAGAAGGAGCGTTCCAATCTCCTTATCGTCATAGAAGGCTATGATATCGTCGGCCGAGTAGTGTTTATCGGCGTTCGAAGGGATGTACGACACAATATTGTCGCGTACAGAGCGATTAGGATACTCCTCGAAGGTTGGATAGATAACGCCAATCTTCGAGGTGTGACGCTCAATCAACGCCTTGATAAGTTCGGCTGCGCCATTGCCCACCACGATATACTCCTGCTTGACCGAGAAGTTCTTGGCTGCAAGCAACGAATTGACCCTCATACCCGAAGGGTATTCGCGCAGAAGGGTCTCAAACGAGGCCTTCATCTCGTCGAGCATCTGCGTAGGCGGGAAGTATGGGTTGACCAGATAGCAGAAGTCCAACATATGCGGGTAGCGCCAATAGCCTCCGTAGCGCGAGGTCATAGCCTTGTAACGCAACTCTTCACTCTTCTCGAACATACCCGATGCGATATCCAAGTCCTGAATATCGTCGATCTCATACCAGCGTTCACCGTCCAAAGGCAGAGCCTTCAGTGGTGAATCATCGAGTAGCGTGATAACCTTCAGCACCTGCTCGTAGTACTCGTTGCGACCAAGAGCCTGGCAGTAGGCCTCGAGGAAAGGGACATAGTGCGAAGTGGAGAACTCCTTGCTAAACTTGTAGATATTGACTGTTTTGTAGTAGGTGTCGATATCCGAGTACTTGAAATCGCGCTTCGAGATGAATCTTCGAATCTTGTAATCCTCACTGAGCTGCACTACCGTACCATCCATCCAGCTCTCGTACTTGTCGACCAAAGCGAGATTTGGATAGTCATTCTCGACAAGCCGCTTCACTACCGCCGACTCATAGATAAGGTCCGACTCGAGGAGCAGAGTATCCTCCGCCACGAGATAATCCTTCGCCAAGTAGAGCGAGTAGATATTGTTGGTCTTGTCGTAGATGGGGTTGTCAACATAGACAATATCCACCCCCTTGTAGCTATCGCCGAGGTAGCGCTTCACATTTTCGCGTTTGTAGCCCACCACCATAACGATTCGCGAGAGGTTGCACTCGGCGAGCGACTCCAACGCTCTATCGATAAGCTTCACTCCGTTGACCTCGAGCATACACTTGGTATTGTCGCCCGTCAGTTCTCCTAAACGACGGCCCATACCGGCCGCCAAAATCACTGCTTGCATTATATTTTGCTCTAATCTTTTCTGAAAATATCGCGAGTGTAGACCTTCTCGCGTACATCGTCGAGCACATCGTCGTAGCGATTGGCTATGATGGTGTGGCAACGCTGCTTGAACTCGACTATATCGTTGACAACTTTGCTACCGAAGAATGTTGCACCACCCTCGAGCGTAGGCTCGTAGATCACGACCTCGGCGCCCTTCGCCTTCAATCGTCGCATAATGCCCTGTATGGCACTATGGCGGAAGTTATCCGAGTTGGTCTTCATAGTCAAGCGATAGACTCCGACAACCACATCGGCACCTGCGGCCAATGACTCAGCACGATGCAACACCTGCTCGGCAACAAAGTCCTTGCGGGTGCGGTTGCTCTCCACGATTGCCGACATCATATTCTGCGGCACATCGGCATAGTTCGCCAACAACTGCTTGGTATCCTTCGGCAGACAATAGCCACCATAGCCAAACGATGGGTTATTGTAATGGGTACCTATGCGAGGATCGAGTCCCACGCCCTCGATAATAGCGCGAGTGTCGAGCCCCTTCATCTCGGCATAGGTATCCAACTCATTGAAGTAGCTTACACGCAGAGCCAGATAGGTATTGGCGAAGAGCTTTACCGCCTCAGCCTCGGTCAGACCCATAATGAGGATGTCGACCTGCTCCTTGAGTGCCCCCTGCTGCAAGAGTGAGGCGAAGGTGCGTGCTGCGCCATCCAATCGCTCGTTGCCTTCGGGACGACCCACGATGATTCGACTTGGGTAGAGATTGTCGTAGAGCGCCTGACTCTCGCGCAAAAACTCTGGTGAGAAGAGGATATTCTCAGTAGCAAACTTGGCTCGTGCAAACTCGGTGTAGCCCACAGGGATGGTCGACTTGATGACCATAATAGCCTGCGGATTGACCTTCAGCACCGCCTCGATAACCGCCTCGACAGCCGAAGTATCGAAGAAGTTACTCTGCGAATCGTAGTTTGTAGGGACTGCTATGACCACGAAATCGGCATCACGATATGCTGACTCGGCATCGAGCGTGGCTCGAAGATTCAGCTCCTTCTCGGTGAGGTATCTCTCGATGTACTCGTCCTGAATAGGCGAGATGCGACGATTAATCTTCTCTACCTTCTCGGCAAGGATATCCACCGCCACCACCTCGTTGTGCTGCGCCAAAAGTGTCGCTATCGACATCCCCACATAGCCTGTTCCTGCTACCGCAATTTTCATTGTCTAGCCCCTTTTATCCATTATTTGCTGAAGTCGCTTCCACGAAGTTCGCTCCTGATAGTGGGATCTTGCAGCCATCTTGCGCATTGCTCGCGCCAGGATACCATTGCACGCCATTTGCATTCGCATAACCTTGTAGAATATGGCTGTCACCACAACGCTCGAAACTATAACCACATAGAATTGCACATCAATCGATGCCCCCGCCAAGTAAGCTATCAACCACGCCAGGACCACAAGCAGATTGAGGCTTAGCACACTCAAGGTTGTAGCAATATGCGAGAAGCCGAGGTCGATAAACAGGTGGTGAAGATGGGTCTTGTCGGGACGGAATGGCGAGGTACGACGCAAAATTCGCATAGTCATCACACGCAGAGTGTCGAACACAGGCACTGCCATCACCGCCATAGTGAAGGCTACAAGTCCCATACCATCGGGCATAGCATCAAATGCCTCACCTCGCACCGAGATAACCGCCACCACATAGGCAGACATCGCAACACCCATCATCAACGAGCCTCCGTCACCTATAAACATCTTCGACTTGTCACCAAAGACATTGTGGAAGAAGAATGGCATCAACGAGCCAAGAGTGATGGCCGCCAACACCGCCATATCGTAGTTGCCCGTCATTATGAACAGAGCCCCAAATGCAATGCTCGCCATCATACAGAAGCCCGACGAGAGACCATCCACGCCATCGATGAGATTTATAGCGTTGATCATTCCCACAACAGCAAAGACTGTGAGTGGAACCGACAGCCACAAAGGCAAATCGTAGAATCCCCACAAGCCTTGCAGACTATCCAACGAGATGTGGGTGGTGAATATCAGCATAAGCACCACCGCTATCTCAATCACAAATCGCAACCAAGGCGACAGCTCCGACACATCGTCAATAACGCCCACACAGAGCATCACCGACATCGCCACAATCACAGGCAAGAGCTCGTTTACATTGACAAAAATGCCCGATACGCAAAGTCCCGATACAAGACCGAAGAATACCGCTACACCACCCATCACCGGAACAGGGTTGCGTTGCAACTTTCGAGCATTAGGGTTGTCGACAATGTTTCGTTTTTGCGCAAACTTTGCCACGCGAGGGTGCGTCAAAGCTGTCACCGCAAGCGCCACAGCAAAGGCAATTAAAAGACCGACAAGTAGAACAGTTTGTTCCATAAAAGAAAATTTCAGGTTAATTTGTTTTGGTTATTTTTTGCGGCGATAATTGGTTGGATATCGCCAATATTTTATGTTGTCCTGTCTCTCAAAAAAATCATCTTTGCGACATCATTCATCGCACGCTCGCATTATGCGCCCGCGATAGAGGCCTCGCTCTGCCACCCTTCGCCATCGCCACAAATTTGACATAGGCGCATACCTCGGGGGCTTTGGTAGTATAACAACGCATTGATTCACAGCGCGTTACCACCAAACAATTTGCAATAGCTGCCATTTTCTAAGGTTACAATCCGCAACCAAGATACACCATTGACTTATAATACGAAACAAATATAGGGATAAAAACTTAAATCGGCAAATTAAAAACGCACTTTTTTCGCACATACGCGCGAAAAAGCCCTCTTTTGGTCTGCTTGTTGCAACAGAGAGGGCGAAAATAGGTAAAAACAGTATGAAAAAATTCTTGTCTTACGCCATTCCCGTGGTGATAACTTTTGCCATCGGAATGCTGGGCGGATACCTGCAAGGCGACGCACTTATCGAGTGGTATCCAATGTTGGAAAAGTCACCATTGACACCTCCTGCCATAGTGTTCCCCATAGCGTGGAGCATATTATACCTTTTGATAGGTATATCGTTGGGTACTATGCTTGTAAGGGGTGATTTGGGACTTGTGAAGCTGTGGCTCTTGCAACTTCTGCTCAACTTTCTGTGGAGTGTCTGTTTTTTCGCACTGCGAAGTCCGTTTCTCGGCCTCGTTGTGATAATGGCGCTCGACGTTACGGTCTTCGCCTACATAGTCTACGCAGCGGAGCGAAGAGTTGTCACCGCACTGCTCTTCGTGCCCTATATGCTGTGGTTGATTTTCGCCACCTACCTCAATGGATGGATCTATATAAACAACTAACCGCGACAACGAATATGGTTGGTGAATTTTGCACCAATCAGACAACCACCAACTAAACGAATATGGTTGAGGGAATTTTGTGCCAAACAAAGAGCCGAACCCGCAGCATAGTAAACCTATGTGAGGAGTTCGGCTACTGAAGGTTGGTGCAAAATTCACCAATCAGATTCGTTTAGTACGGGAACCAGCGGTTTGGCTCTGCCCTGAGATACTCATTATCCGGCTTGCGCTTGAAGTTGAGAGTAACTTTTGCACGCTTTTTACCACCAGTGATAAGGTTGGTAATAGTGAACTCAACACTTTCGGCACCCTTTGGCAATGATATCTGGATGGCACCCATAGCACCAACTACCGCAGTTGCATTCTTACCCCACTTAAGCTCGTATGGGAATGAACATCTATTGGTGAGGGTCACAAGGGTACTCTTCTTGGTATCGCACTGATGCTCAATGGTTACACTATTTTTGAAGAGATCTACGAGATACTCCTCCTTACCTACGAGCTTATTGCTGTGGTAAGCGATGGTGCGACCTGCAAAAAGCGCCTCTTTAATCGATTTCTCGTCGCACTTTTTGGCAAGGATAAGCGTCATATTACGGTATGCGCCATCGTTGTAGTACGGATAAAATCGTTCGGAAATTGAGGCGTGGCCATCCGAGTTCGAGATGGGTGCAAGGCCGTTGTTCATACAGTGAGGTACCAACCAACCCCAAAATGCGTGACCGTTACCAATCTCTGTACCCTTGACATAGCCCTTCTCGTACATCTCCTCGGCAAGAGGTGTCATCTTGGTCTTGGTGTCGGGATTGCGCTTTGGGTGGTTTTGGAAGACGAATGCGCCCTGATCCACCGCATTCTTGATCGCCTTGCGGATGTCGGGATCGTAGATTTTGTTATTATCCTGTGTGAAGATGGCGTTGTAGTGGCCCTGATTTCGTGTAATCTCAACGCCACGAACAACCAACAATCCATACTGCTCGTTGCTCTCGAGAGCCTCCTCGTAACCCACATTCATATCTACAAGTATTCCGTGCTCATCGGGCTTGTCATTCTCACCCTGGATGTTGGTGTTGACACCCTTTGCAAGGTGGCGATACTCTTCCTTTATGTACGCGCCCATAAATTTAATAAGGTTACGCTCGATACGGCGATACTCCATATGGTCGGTGATGGCGAGGATATCCAAGCCATCGAACCACGCCTCGCGAAGACGCCAAGGTGCAGTCACACTACCATCCGAATATATTGTATGGGTGTGAAGATCAGCCTTATAAACATTGTATCCGCACACCTTTGGAATGATAATCTCCTGACGATGCTTACCCGTATGCAACGATCTTGTTACATCATTTTTCTTCTCGGCTACAGCCGTCGAAACAACGGCAAGAAAGGTAACTGCAAGAAGTAAAAACTTACTCTTCTTCATACTTGAATGCTTAGTTAAAATTTCACACAAAGGTAATACTTTTTCTTAAGGAAAGACACTTCAACATAGAAAAAGTTAAATCGCAACGAGAAAAATAATTCGTATCCACCTACTTTTTTTACAAAAAAATGTGAATATTTTTGCATATTACGAAAAATAATTCCTAACTTTGTGATTGCAAAATATGCAAGAACACACTATAAATATTACAACAAGGGTATAAAATACCCCTCCCTACCTATGTAGGGGGGGGTATTTGCTTGATTATCAGTGAGTTGCGAGGGCGGCGGTTATTAAGGGCGGCGGTTATTAAGGGCGTTAGAGGCGTTAAGGGCATTAGCGGGTGCAAAGCGAGCATAGCGGCGCCAACAAGTTGGCTTTATGGCGACGGAGGTAAACCTCCTTTATGGCGACGCAGTTCAAGAACTGCTTTATGGCGCGCCAGAGAAGGCTGAAAGCCTGACGCCATAGAACACCAAAGGTGTTACGCCATAGAGGGCATTTATGCCCGACGCCACAAATTGCCAATGGCTAAAAACAGAAATACACTTTTTTACTTAACACATTTTATAAACTTTAATTAACAAACACTATGAAAAAACTTTTCTTAGTATTGGCTGCAGCCTTTGCAATGGTTGCTTGCCAGACCGACATCAACGAGGTTGGTGTCGTAGCAGACGGAGTTGCTACAGTGGAGTTCGAGGTGGGTGCGCCACAGATGCGTTCCTACAGCGACGGTATGACTGCTACCAAGCTCCAGTATGCTGTTTACGAGGTAAAGGTTGAGGGAGAGAACAAGACTCTCTCTTACCTCGAGAATCTCACCGCTGCAGGTGATGAGGCAAAGACTCTTGTTAATGGCGCAGCTAACGTGAAGATCGAGTTGGCCAACAACAAGAAGTATGCTGCAATCTTCTGGGCTTCGGCAGCTGTTGATGCTCCTTACACTTTCAACCCTGCCGCTATGACTGTAACCGTTAACTACAATGGTGCAGTTTGTAACGACGAGTCGCGCGACGCTTTCTACGCTTACAAGGAGTTCGAGGTTAAGGGTGCAGCTACACTTGGTGTAGAGCTTCGTCGTCCTTTCGCTCAGGTAAACGTTGGTACAAGCGACCTTGCAGAGGCTGCAAAGTCTAACTTTGTTCCTGAGACTTCTGCTCTCGTTGTTAAGAATGTATTCAGCACTCTCAACCTCGTAGACGGTACTGCTACCGACAATGTTACAGAGGTTACTTTTGCTGCTGCTACAGTTCCATCAGGTGAGGAGTTCAAGGTTGCAGGTCACGACTACTTGGCTATGAGCTATGTATTGGTAGGTAAGGACAAGGGTTCGTACGACGTAACTTACACTATCACTGCAGGGGACGGCACAGTTATCAACAACACTATCGGTGCAGTGCCTATGCGAGCAAACTACCGCACCAACATCTACGGTAAGTTGCTCACCAGCACTACCGACATCAATGTTGAGATCAAGCCGGGCTACTCTGACGACAACAAGTATGAGGTTGTCGATGGCAAGATTCACATCACAGTAGACAATGCCGATGAGTTTAATGGCGCATTTGATGATGCAAAGGTGGATGTAATCATCTTGGGCGAGGATATCAACCTCAACGAGGCTACAACTCGCGCTGTCGAGAATCCAACATACACCGTTGCTAGTGGCAAGGATATCACTCTTGACCTCGGTGGCCACACTCTTTCGGCTAAGTCGACACAGACTGGTAAGAACTACGAAATGTTGCTCGTTAAAGGTAATTTGACTGTTAAGAATGGTACTATCGAGACTGAGCACACTGGCGACAATATGGAGTGGAACAGTATGACTACAATCTTCAACATCACTGCCGGTGGTGTTCTCAACCTCGAGGGCGTTACTGCAAAGAACTTGGGTGGTTCGGATATGGCTTTCGTTGCTCACTTGAACAACTGGGGCGAGGTTACTTTGAATGTTGATAACGAATCTACTTTGGAGTCTCCTTATGTTGCTGTTCGTGTATTCAACAGCGGTCCTCAGATGAACAATGTAACCATCAAGAACTCTACTTTGAAGGGTGGTAACTATGCTTTGTGGGTACACAACTACACAGCTGCTGACTTTGGCTCTGAGACTAAGGCTGAGTCGCAGAAGGCATTGCTTAACTTCAACTTCGAGGGCGCAGATTTTGTTCCTAATGTAAATGGTGTCCGTTATGGTTTTACAAATTCTGTTAAGGCTGATGTCAAGGGTATTACCCATAGCGTTAGCGAGGACGGTACAGAGGTTACTTTGGGCTCTATAGTTGAGAATGGTGTAGTTCGTCGTGGCGTTGTAGGCGCAGAGGAGAATAGCACAATTAAGAAGGTTGTTGTAGGTGAGGGTATCACTACTTTGTACGACCGTACATTCCGTCGTTTCTACGCACTCGAGACTGTTGAGTTGCCAGCAGGCCTTACTGCTATCGGTGTTGAAGGCTCGGGCGTATTCCAGTCTTGTACTAACTTGAAGAATGTTGTTATTCCAGAGACAGTAACCATTCTTGGTAAGGGTACTTTCCAGGAGTGTGCTTCACTTGAGTCTATCAATATCCCTGCAGGCGTAACTCGTATAGAGGAGAACTGCTTGCGTGCTACCGGTTTGGTAAAGGTTGAGTTCCACGCGGGTGTAACATACTTCGGTGCACAGGCATTCCGCGACTGTAAGCAGCTCAAGGAGGTTATTATCAACGCACCTCAGTTTACTGTTGAGGCTAACGCATTCGGTGTTATGGCTGGTACACTCCCTGGTACAACCATCTATGTTGCTAACGCAGAGATGAAGGCATACCTCGAGAGCACACTTACATACGCAAACCAGTTCAAAATTGTTGTTCCAAGCACAGTTTCTACAGCTGAGGAGTTGACCGAGGCCCTCACCAATGGTGAGACTCGCGTTCATCTCGCTGCTGGTACTTACACAATGCCTGCTGGTAACAAGTTTACTGCAGAGACCGTTCTCTCTTGCGAGGAGGGTGTAGTATTTGAGGGTACTTCAGGCCTGAATATCAATGGTGCAACTATTGTTGGTGCAACATTCAAGAACGAGGGTGGTATTGCTGTATCGGGTACTATCTACGGTACTCTTAAGAACTGTACTTTCGAGGGCGGAGAGGCTCTTCGTTGGTGCTACAGCGAGGCTGGTAAGACCGTAGTATTCGAGAACTGCGTTATCAACAACAACTTCCGTGGTTTCCACTTTGACGGTATGAAGGGTGATGTTCTCTTCAAGAATTGTCACATCAATGGCTTCAACGCTTATGGTGGCGAGGGTACTGCTACATTCGAGGGTTGTACTTTCGGTACTGACACTCGTTCGTCGTACAACGGCTTGAACATCTACGCTAACACCGTTTTGACCGACTGTACTTTCGTATTCAAGAGCGACAAGACCAACTTCATCGATATGGAGGATGTAGGCAAGACTTTGACTATCACAAACTGCACTGCAACTCTCGACGGCGCAACTGCTGATGTTGCAGACTATGTTGGTGGTAGCAAGAAGCCAGAGTGTACAGTTACTATTGACGGCGAGCCAATTTCTCTTGCAGGTTGGACAACTGTTAATGGCTACTCAAAGCTTTGGGTTAATGCCGACAAGTCGGAGTACACTGTATTTTCGGCAGAGGGACTTATTCAGATGCACGACTACTGGGCTGTAAATGCTTATAGCAATCATATGTGGGGTAAGACATACTCTATCAGTGCAGATATTGATGCAACCGGCCACACTTGGAATAGTGTATTTGTTATTGTTGGTAACAATGCAAACAATGGTTTCGTAATCGATGGCAAGGGTCACACTATTAGCAACTTGGCAATAAATGGTTCTCTCTTCACCGGCACTCCAAATGGTAGCTATGCTGGTACAACTCCGGGCGTAGTTCGCAACCTTACATTCGATAATGCTACCGTTGCAAACGGAGGATATGGCGCTGCTGTAATCTGGGGCAACACTTATGGTGAGGTTACATTCGAGGATGTTCATATTGTAAACTCTTCGGTTACAGGCGTTTGCAATGTAGCTGCATTTGTAGGCGCAACAACCATCGAGGATGGTGGCACAATTAATCCAGTCAAGTTTATCAACTGCTCGGTAGAGAAATGTACAATTACTGCTATTGGTGGTGACGGTTGTGATCCAACAGGTGCTTCGGGCTATGTCGGTCGTGCATTTGCTAAGACATCGATTGTATTCGAGGGTACAAACACCATTGATGCTGCAACCGTTTTGAATAATGCAGACGGTCTTGCAAGTGGTCGTGTATATGGCTACACAACTTGGGCTAATGGCGGCTTTAGCGGCACAGGCGTATGTGATGAGTTCGTTAATTGGAACGGTGTAAACTAATCAAATAGCATCCATTTCTACTGCGCTCCTCATTGCGAGGGGCGCAGTTTTTTTTGTTAGGGGCGTTAAGGGTGATTAAGGGCTAGTAAGGGTTAGTAAAGGCGAGTAAGGGCGAGTAAGGGCAATTAAAGGCTGTTAGGGGGGGGGTGCGCCTACAAAGATGGCATTTAATGGCATTCGGGCTTTCAGCCCTTAATGTCATTTAATGGCAGCGCACTCCAAAGGAGTGCTTAATATTGGCGCATTGCCATTGACCTTCGGTCTCCCTCCTTCGCACCTCGGCAAAGTGTGCAAGCACCCTCTGCTCTCGGTTTGGCGTCGGTTCAGCGAGTGCAACGAGCGATTGCCATTAGTTGCCATTCAGCGACCAGCGGGAGCGAATGCC
>JAFVOR010000042.1 GCA_017505725.1 Alistipes sp. | reverse complement strand
GTGTCGAGACTCATTGTTTCGATGTTGTTCACCGAGAAATTGAACTGCGTAGGAACAGTCATTACCATTTGATTTGCCATAATGATTTTGTGTTAAAAGGTTATTAAAAAAGCGGTAAGCAAATGCTCACCGCCCGGTTATCTGTCTACAAGATGTTTGTGTTTCTCGAAGAAGTGGCACATCGCCAACTCCGCAATGTTGTAGGAGAATATCTCGCACCACCAGTCGAGCAAGTCGACATACTCGTCAGAGTTTCCATACTCCTCATCTACACCCTCGGGCACGATATGGTCGCCAACAAAGTCGCTGGCAAGTTCCATCACCGATTCGTGGTCGTAGGTGGCTATGTCGTCAATCTCACGCTCCTTGATGTAGTCGTAGACCTCTTTGGCGTGGTTTTGTGCTTCGTCACTCTTTATGAGCGATATCTCACCCGTGCGTAAATACCGAACTCTTCGTAAATGGCGAGCCACAACCTGCTTGCGAGGAGCGTCAGCATATCTACTTTGTCAAGACTACTGCTCCGCTGTCGGACTACGCATTCGCAAACCTCGATATCACCGAGTATAACGGCACTGCGCCATACTACTATGTGGCAACCACCGAGAGGGGTGCGGAACTTCTACGCAAGTACAAGAGCGTGGAGAGCGTAGAGCGTTACAACAATACCGAGCCTTCGCTCGATGCCTTCCCTCACCATGCCGACTACGCTTGGACACAAGACAACTTCGGACCATTGTGGGTACCGCAGAAGGGGGCAACCATCGAACTTTCGACTGCCAACCTCCCTCTCTACGAGCGTATTATCGACCAATACGAGGGACATGACCTGCGCGTAGAGGGCGACAAGATATTTATCGATGGTGAGGAGGCTTCGACCTACACCTTTGCGATGGACTACTACTTTATGATGGGCGACAACCGCCACAACTCGGCCGACTCGCGCTATTGGGGCTTTGTGCCTGAGGACCATATCGTAGGCAAGGCATCGTTTATCGCCTTCTCGAAGGGCGAGAACGGTATCCGCTGGAACAGACTATTTAACAAAGTGAAGTAGGGCGTGTCGAAGCAAAAGGACTCATACTTGACCATTGCAGAGCCTGCGGAGGCTATCTACAAGGAGCGCAGCAGCAAGTTTCTCACCTACGCCTACCCCGTAGAGAGCGAGGAAGAGGTGAAGGAGTTGCTCGATGCACTGCGCAAGGAGTACTACGATGCCACGCATCACTGCTACGCCTACCGCCTTGGTGCGCAGGGTGAGGTGTTCCGCGCAAACGATGATGGCGAGCCTTCGGGAACGGCAGGAAAGCCTATTTTGGGGCAGTTGCTCTCGGCAGACTTGACCAACTGTCTGGTGGTTGTAGTGCGCTACTTCGGTGGCACGAAATTGGGTGTTTCGGGGCTTATACAGGCTTACAAAGAGTCCACTGCCGAGGTTATTGCTGTGAGCAAGATAGTCGAAAAGACTGTGGATAGAGTAGTTGATATCGCCTTCTCATATATCTCGATGAATGGCGTGATGCGCATTATCAAGGAGATGTCACCACGCATCGACGAGCAGGTATTCGACAACCTCTGCACGATGCGCCTGCGAATCCGCGAGAGCGAAGCCGACCAACTCATAGCGAAACTCCTCAAAGTGGAGGGAGTAACGATAGAAACGGAAAGCGGAAAGCGGAAAACGGAAAACTAATTTTGCATTCTGCATTTTGAATTTTGAATTTGATTTTGCATAACAAAATCTACATAAAAGGGGCGCGAGTTCACAACTTGCAGAATATCGAACTCGAAATTCCGCACGAAAAGTTGATTGTCGTGACGGGATTGTCGGGCTCGGGCAAATCGACTTTGGCATTCGACACCATCTTTGCCGAGGGGCAACGCCGCTATGTAGAGAGCCTTTCGGCATACGCTCGTCAGTTCTTGGGGCGTATCTCCAAACCCGATGTAGATCTAATTACGGGTATCGCCCCTGCTATTGCCATCGAGCAGAAGGTCTCTTCGCGTAACCCACGCTCTACGGTGGGTACGGTAACCGAGATTTACGACTACCTCAAACTCTTGTATGCGCGTGTCGGCAAGACCATTTCGCCTGTTTCGGGCGTGGAGGTGCGATGCTACAACACCGATGATGTTGTCGAATACCTCCTCTCGTTGGGCGAGGGAGCAAGGGTAGTGGTGGC
>JAFVOR010000004.1 GCA_017505725.1 Alistipes sp. | reverse complement strand
TTGTGTCGGTCGATTAAGCCAATTTTCCTTGAAAATTAGGCAGCGAGTGCATAGCTATTATTGCCATTTGTAGTTTGAGTGTTGCAGATTTACGAGCGCCCACACAATGCTCGGCGTGCTTACCATCAAACTCTACCTGCTGTCAAAACCGGTCACCCCCGTTTTGTGGTAGTGTTGCAAGTAATGCGGTGCAAATATAGTGCAAAAAAATTAAAAATTAAGAATTAAAAATTAAAAATTCTTTTAAGGGCTAATAAGGGCTAGTAAGGGCTAGTAACGGCCAGTAAGGGTGAGTAAGGTTCTTTTTAATTCTGCATTCTGCATTCTGCATTTTGCATTCTGCATTCTCTCCCGCGCATCCTATCAAGCACCGCAGGTGCGAATCCTATCTAATCCTATCAAATCCTATAATCGTTGCGCCTTGACCACCTTCGGAGTTCCCGACAACCTTTTGCCCTCTCGCGCACCTCTAACGACCCTAACGCCTCTAACGACCCTAACTCCTCGCGCCTTGACCTCCTTCGGAGTCCCCACAACCCTCAGCCTCTCGCCTCTTTCTGGCGTGAGCGGGAGACGATGACAACGCCCGCGAAGACGGTGATGGCGGCGATGACCTTTGTGATGGTGAGTGTCTCCATTCCGACATAGATGCTCACCACAGTGGCTACGATGGGTTGCACATAGCTGTACATTCCCACAAGCGTAGGGCGCAGCAGCTTCTGACCTACAGGGATGAGGAAATAGGTGATGAAGGTGGCGCAGACGATCAGGAATGCGAGTTGTCCGATGTAGGATGCGGGGAGTGACGAAAACTCCACCTTGAGCAGTTCGGCTGCCGAGAAGGGGAGTGTCATCACTGTCGAGAATAGGAATACCCACTTCATAAAGGTGATGACCGAGTATTTGCCGATCAGTGGCTTGAATATGCCCAGATAGAGGGCAAAGCAGAGCGAGTTGACCACCATCAGCATTACGCCCAAGGGGGTGGTCTCTACTTCGCCTGATGGGGTTGTGTTGTTGAGTATCAGGTAGATAACACCGCCGAGGCTGAGCACCACGCCGCCAATCTTCTGCGCCGAGATAGGCTCCTTGAGGGTGTAGGCGGCAATGAACATCGTGTAGAATGGTGCAAGCGACGCCACTATCGAGCAGTCCATAGGTGTGATGTGCGAGATGGCGAAGAGGAACGATATCTGCGCGAGGAAGAAACCGAGCACCGAGGCACCGAATATCTTGGGCAGGTCACGCAGCTCTACGCGCTCCTTGGGGCGAAGGAACGAGATGAGCCAAAAGAGTGAGCCCGCGCCCATCGAGCGCAGAGTGAAGAGTGCCAAGGGCGATATCACGCCACTTGTGGTGAGCTCCTTGCATACCACGATGTTGAGTCCGAAGATGAGATAGGCTGTGAAGCAGGCAAGGTGGCCAAGTATGGATAGTTTATCTCTCATAGTTGCACTATTGAGTCGCAAATATAGTGAAAAAAGGTGAAAATAATTCTCAATTTTTAATTCTCAATTCTCAATTATTTTTCGTATCTTTACCCTCTAAAACATTGCTACTTCGAAGATGGAAAAGAAAGTTGTTGTAAGGTTAAATTCTGCGTCGGTATATCACGCTGAGAATCCGAATGTTACGCTGACCGCCAAAACGCTCGACAGAGAGGGTGAGAAGGTGCTCGAGGGGCTCGACCTTGAGGTGCGCGAGGGCGAGGTGCTCTACCTCATTGGTCGTGTCGGCAGCGGCAAGTCGTCGTTACTCAAGATGCTCTATGGCGAGTTGCCATTGTTGGAGGGTACGGGCGAGGTTGCCGAGTTCGATCTCGTGGGGCTCAAGCGCAAGCAGGTGCCCTATCTGCGTCGCAAGGTCGCTATGGTCTTTCAGGAGCAGATATTGCTGAGTGACAGCAATGTACACGACAATCTGCTCTGTGCTCTGCAGGCTACCGGATGGAGTGGCAAGGCGGAGATGGAACATCGCATCGAGGAGGTGCTCAGGCAGGTGGGACTCGAGGGCAAAGGAGAGCGGATGCCTTTCGAACTCTCGGGCGGCGAGCGTCAGCGACTCATCATTGCGAGGGCGTTGCTCAACTCGCCTGCGGTGATCTTGGCAGACGAACCTACAGCCAATCTCGACCCCGTGGCAGCCGAAGGTATTGTGCGCCTTCTGCACGATGTGGCAGCGCAGGGAACAGCCATAGTGATGTCGACGCATAACGCCTCGCTCATAGAGAGTTATCCCTCGCGAACACTCCTTTTTACGCAAGGAAAGGTGCGCGAAGTGGATATTCAGGGGTTGATCTCTGCTAAATCTTCGATTTAGAGTTGCAAGTTCGCAAAAAAAGTGTTATATTTGCGCGTTATTTTCAGGAAAATAAGATTCAAACAGGTGGGCAATTGGGTTGCTGAGAGGTAGGCTAATGGGCTACAACGAGGTGAAAATAAGATTCAAACAAGATATATGAGTAACGAAACAGAAATTTTGAAGAAGGGGCAGGAGGAGGAGTATTCCGCGTCCAACATCCAGGTCCTGGAGGGCTTGGAGGCTGTGCGTAAGCGTCCTGCGATGTACATTGGTGATGTGGGCGAGAAGGGTTTGCACCATCTCGTTTACGAGGTTGTCGACAACTCTATCGACGAGGCGTTGGCAGGCTATTGCAACGACATCTATGTCACCATCAACGAGGATAACTCCATCTCGGTGCGCGACAATGGTCGTGGTATCCCTACCGACTACCACGAGAAGGAGGGTAAGTCGGCATTGGAGGTTGTATTGACCGTACTCCACGCAGGAGGTAAGTTCGACAAGGGTAGCTACAAGGTGTCGGGTGGTCTCCACGGTGTGGGTGTGTCGTGTGTGAATGCGCTCTCGACTCTGCTCATCGCAGAGGTACATCGTGGCGGTAAGATCTACAAGCAGACCTACAGCAAGGGTGTCCCAACTTCGAGCGTGGAGATTGTGGGCGATTGCGAGGATCGCGGTACTACAGTGACCTTCAAGCCGGATGCTTCAATCTTCACATTGACAACCACCTATCGCTACGAGATTCTCGCAGCGCGTCTTCGTGAGCTGGCCTTCCTGAACAAGGGCATTGCCCTCACCATCACCGATATGCGTGACAAGGACGAGCAGACAGGCGAGCCTCGTTCGGAGCGTTTCTACTCGGAGCACGGTCTGCAGGAGTTTGTGCAGTACCTCGACAAGACTCGTGGCGAGAAGATTATCGACAACATCATCTACCTCGACTCGGAGAAGAATGGCATCCCTGTGGAGGTGGCTATGCAGTACAACAACTCCTTCTCGGAGAATGTACACTCCTATGTTAATAACATCAACACTATAGAGGGTGGTACCCACCTTACAGGCTTCCGTCGTGCGTTGACCCGTACCTTGAAGAAGTATGCTGATGAGTCGGGTATGCTCTCGAAGATCAAGTTCGAGATCAGCGGAGACGACTTCCGCGAGGGCTTGACCGCAGTTATCTCGGTGAAGGTTGCCGAGCCTCAGTTCGAGGGTCAGACCAAGACCAAGCTCGGTAACGACGAGGTGTCGGCCGCAGTGGATGGTGCATTGTCGGAGGCTCTGTCGAACTACCTCGAGGAGAATCCGAAGGATGCAAAGGCTATCGTGCAGAAGGTTGTCTTGGCGGCTACAGCACGCCACGCAGCGCGTCAGGCGCGTGAGTCGGTGCAGCGCAAGAGCCCACTCTCGGGAGCAGGTCTTCCGGGTAAGCTGTCGGACTGCTCGTCGCGTGACCGCTCGATTGCCGAGATATTCTTCGTCGAGGGAGATTCGGCGGGTGGTACTGCAAAGCAGGGCCGTGACCGTAACTTCCAGGCTATTATGCCTCTTCGTGGTAAGATTTTGAATGTCGAGAAGGCTCTCGAGCACAAGATGTGGGACAACGAGGAGATCAAGAATATGTTCATCGCCTTGGGTGTGACCATCGGTACCGAGGAGGACTCGAAGGCGCTCAACCTCGAGAAGCTCCGCTACGACAAGGTTATCATTATGACCGATGCCGATGTCGATGGTGCTCACATCTCGACGCTGATGCTTACATTCTTCTTCCGCAAGATGAAGGAGCTCGTTGAGAATGGCCACGTCTACATCGCTACACCACCGTTGTATCGTGTCTACAAGGGCAACAAGGAGTACTACTGCTGGACCGAGGAGGAGCGCGAGGGACACCTCGAGGAGCTCGGTAAGGGCGCACAGGTGCAGCGCTACAAAGGTCTTGGTGAGATGAGCGAGCAGCAGTTGTGGGACACCACAATGAATCCTGCCACTCGTCTGCTCCGCCAGGTGACCATCGAGAACGCTGCCGAGGCTGACCGCGTATTCTCAATGCTTATGGGTGACGAGGTTGCACCACGCCGCGAGTTTATCGAGGAGAACGCAACCTACGCAAATATCGACGCATAAACAGTGAGTAGTGAGTAGTGAGTAGTGAGAATTTCCCCTAACGACTCTAACCGACGCTGCGGAGCGAGAGCAGAGGGCAAACTTGTTTGCACTATGCCGAGCCGCGAGGAGGAAAAGACTGCGAAGCTGGCTTAACGACCCTAACGACCCTAAAATATGAAAGAAGTTGTAGTAATTGGTGTAGCAGGCGGTACAGGCTCGGGCAAGAGTACCCTCGTCAAGCGTCTGCAGGAGGCGTTCCGCAACGACGATGTGGCGACAATATGCCACGATTTCTACTATAAGGCACATCCCGAGCTCACCTACGAGGAGCGTACCAAGCTCAACTACGACCACCCCGAAGCCTTCGATACCTGGCTTATGGTCGAGCATATCAAGGCCCTGAAGGAGGGTAGGGCGGTGGAGTGTCCAACCTACTCGTTTGTGGAGCACAACCGCGCAGAGGAGACCCTCAAGGTCGAACCATCGAAGGTGATTATCGTGGATGGTATCCTCATATTCGAGAATGAGGAGTTACGCAACATTATGGATATCAAGGTATTCGTCGATACCGATGCCGATGTACGCCTGGCACGCCGCATCTTGCGCGATGTGCGTGAGCGTGGTCGCTCTATGGAGTCGGTCATCACGCAGTACACCTCGACGGTAAAACCTATGCACGAGCAGTTTGTCGAGCCATCGAAGCGCTATGCCGATGTCATCATCCCCGAGGGTGGCTTCAACTCGGTAGCGGTCTCGATGCTTATTCAGAACATCCGCTCCATCGTTGAGAGGTAGGCTATATATAATATAGGTATAGGAGGACAGGCTGAGGCTTGTCCTTTTTTGCGTTTACCCATTTACCCATTTACCCATTTACCCATTTACCCCTATTTACCCCTCCACCCTATAGGGGTAAAAAGGGTAAAAAGGGTAAATAAGGTAAATTGGGAACTCCGAAGGTGGTCAAGGCGCAAGGATTATAGGATTTGATAGGATTAGATAGGATTCGCACCTGCGGTGCTTGATAGGATGCGCGGGAGGCTGAGGGGTGGCGGGAACTCCCACCCTGGTCAAGGCGCAACGAGATTAAGGGTTATTAAAGGCTATTAAGGGTTATTAAGGGAGCGCCACAAGCGCAAAGAAAAACATTAACAACCCTTAACTCCCATTAACTACCCTTAATCACCCTTAGCAAATTGCTCGCAAAAATAAGCCCCCTTTACAGAAAGGGGGTTTGGGGGATAGGTAACACAACGGCTACAATACCTTTATTTACAAGCAAAGTGCTTGTAGAATAAAGGTATCGTAGCCAGTCCTTTGTCGAACTGCGCCAATCCGTAACTCTCGTTAGGTGAGTGGATTGCGTCTTCCGAAAGGCCAAAGCCTATGAGTATCGACTTTGTGCCGAGTATGCGCTCGAAACCGCTTACGATAGGTATCGAGCCACCCGAGTAGAATGGCAGTGGCTTGCGGCCGAATGCCTCCTCCACAGCCTTCTCGGCAGCCTTGTATGCAGCCATATCGGTAGGCGAAACATAAGGCGCACCACCGTGAAGGAACTTTACATTTACCTTTACACTCTTAGGTGCTATGGCGCGGAAGTGAGCCTCGAACAGGCGACCAATCTCCTCGAAGTCCTGGTCGGGAACAAGGCGCATCGATATCTTGGCGTAGGCACGCGATGGGATAACGGTCTTGGTACCCTCCTCGGTGTAACCGCCCCAGATACCGTTCACATCGAGTGATGGACGGATGCCCGTGCGCTCGATGGTGGTATAACCAGCCTCGCCCTCAACGTCGTCAATATCAAGTGCTTGCTTGTATCCCTCGAGCGAGAACGGAGCCTCGTTGAAGGCCTTGCGCTCCTCGTCGGTAAGCTCGCGCACCTTGTCGTAGAAGTGAGGTATGGTGATGTGTCCCTCGTCATCAACGAGCGATGCCACAAGGCGAGTCAGCACATTGGCAGGGTTAGCCACAGCACCACCAAAGAGGCCCGAGTGGAGGTCTTTGTTAGGGCCTATCACCTCCACCTCCATATAGGTCAAACCGCGCAATCCGCAGGTTATAGATGGAGTGTCGAGCGAAATCATTGAGGTGTCCGACACAAGTATGATATCGGCCTTGAGCTTCTCCTTGTACTCCTCGCAGAAGCCGTAGAGCGAAGGCGAGCCTATCTCCTCCTCGCCCTCGAGCATAAACTTCACGTTGCAAGGCAACGAGTCGGTAGCGCACATAGCCTCAAAGGCCTTGATGTGCATAAATGACTGACCCTTATCGTCGTCAGCACCGCGTGCGTATATGCGGTTATTGATGATGACGGGCTCGAAAGGGTCGGTGTTCCACTCCTCGCGAGGGTCTACGGGCATCACGTCGTAGTGACCATAAACGAGTACGGTCTTCGCATCAGGCGAGATGATCTTTTCGGCATATACTACGGGGTTACCCTCGGTAGGTATCACCTCGGTGGAGTCTGCACCCGCCATAGCCAATGCCTTGGCAAGATGCTCTGCACAACGCACCATATCCTCCTTGTGTGACGATTGTGCGCTGATTGATGGTATTCTCAACACCTCGAACAACTCCTCGAGGAATCGCTCGCGGTTCTCTGTGATGTATGCGTGTACTTTTTGCATTAAATTAAAAATTAAGAATTAAAAATTATTTTTTTAAGGGCTAGTAAGGGCCAGTAAGGGCTAGTAAGGGTGATTAAGGGTAGTTAAGGGTGGTTAAGGGTAGTTAAGGGTAGTTAATGGGAGTTAAGGGTGATTAATGTTTTTTTTCTTTTGCTTGTAGCGCACCCTTAATAGCCCTTAATAGCCTTTAATAACCCTTAATTCTGTTGCGCCGTGATGCCCTTCGGAGTTCCCGATACCCTCTCGCGCTCCCGCGCATCCTATCA